>JAITHX010000203.1 GCA_031279735.1 Prevotellaceae bacterium | reverse complement strand
TCCTCTGCGAAGCCTCCGCGCCCCTTGCGTTACAAAAACACCGCAACGCGGTGAAGAACCGCACAATCCCTTAATAAGGGAATAAGGGTGAATATATGCTGTCCGGAGGCTGCTAAGGGATGTGTTAGAAATAACTTATAAGGGATGCAGTTCGGTTTTTTAGCACGCAGATGACACAGATTTCAATTACGAATTACGAATTGCGAATTACGTCCCGACTGCGGACATACAGCCGAAGCCGGTCGTAATTCGTAATTCGTAATTCGTAATTGAAATCTGCGTCATCTGTGTCATCTGTGTCATCTGTGTGCTAAAAACCCGAACTGCATCCTTTATAAGTTATTTCAACTTTTTCCGCACAATTCCCTGTAGAACCGCAAAAGCAGTACTTTTCAACGGATTCACGCCATCACCGAATTTTTTTGAAAAAAAATGTGCGCGATGTGAAAAAAAAGTGCGAAATTCGCGCCTTTCAAATTTGTAGATTAGACTTGAATATGCAAGAAGACTTGGTAAGTGTTACGGAAACAAAAGAGACTGATTACAAGAACGCCGAAAGCATTTTGGAAAACAGGACGGATGAAATGAACGAGTTCTCGTCGCGGCTGGAAATACTGTTCAAAAACGTGGGCGAAGCCCTGAAAGGTAAAAACAAGGAGTTAAAATTGATAACCACCGTGCTTCTGGCGGGCGGACATATCCTTATAGAGGACAATCCGGGAACGGGGAAAACTCTGACCGCAAAAGTGCTCGCGCAGTCGATAGCGGGAAAGGACGCGGAAAACGGACTGCTGTTTAAGCGAATACAATTTACGCCGGACATTCTGCCCATGGACCTGATAGGGATACATCTGTTCAACGAGAATACTAAGGATTTCGTGTTCAAGAAAGGTCCTCTTTTCAGCAATGTTCTGCTTGCCGACGAAATAAACAGGGCTTCGCCCAAAGTTCAGTCGGCGCTGCTGGAGTGCATGGCGGAGAATCAGATAACTGTGGGAAATTCGACTTATCCTCTCGAAAAGCTCTTCTTTGTGATAGCGACGCAGAATCCCGTGGAAACGGAAGGGACGTATCCTCTGCCCGCCGCTCAGCTGGACAGGTTTTTCATGAAAATACCCTTCGGCTACATCTCGGCGGAAGCGGAAATCGAAGTTTACGAAAACTACAGGAACATAGACCGAAAGGTAGCCGAAGCGAAAACGGTTCTAAGCGAAAACGATGTCTTCGAACTTCGCGGCAAGGCGGAACAGACTTTCGTGCACGGGGAAATCGTCAAATCGGTGTACAACATCGTCAGCGCGACCCGCGAACACAAGGATGTCATTCTGGGCGCCTCGCCCCGAAGCGGAATCATTTTTATGAAATGTCTGCGGGCTTACGCGCTGGTCAACAAACGCAATTTCGCGGTGGAGGACGATATTTTAGCCCTCGCGGGACATGTTCTAAACCATCGGCTGATATTCAGAAACAAGGACGCCAGAGAGAATGTAGTCAAAAACATAACGAACAGAGAAATATCCAGATTGAGCAAACTAAATCTCCGCAATGTACAGGCGTAAGTTTAATATCGGTCTCTTTCTCGCGTTTTTGTCCCTTGTCGTTGCGGCACAAAGCGAAGCTCAGGTCAATTCCATCAAACGCTATGAAATCGACCTGAAAAGGGAAGAAATGCGAAGCCCTTTCGGTTTGCCGCCGAACGAGACAATGCTGCGCGCACGAGAATTTATCCGCAAGGATCCAAGCTACTACGTGGGCTATATGTTTGAAGGATTTTACAGATACGACAGAGCCGGCGACGCCGAGGGGTACCGTCTTGCCATTTCTCCGCTGAAAAAGGCGATGGATTTGTTCGAGAAGGACTACACGGTTGCCATAAGAGATATCTATTCGTCGGAACGGGCATATATGGAGTACCGTCCTCGAATACAGGATTATATTTACATTGTCGAGAAACTGAAGGAATGTTACAGCAACATAGAACGTCCCGATTCGGTCATCAAACTGCTGAACAGATACAAATCGTGGGACTTTCAACACGACGAACTCGGCGCCGACAACTATATAGCCTGGACTTATCACAGAAACCGGTTTTATACGTCCGACAAATTCGACTTTCTCTACAATTCGGTCAACGAAAACGAAATGGCAGCGCTCCACTTCCTGAAGCGCAATCTGGACAACATCAACAAAAACTCCGTTGTAAACGAAACCATCGTTGACCCCATGTACGTTCTCGCCTCGCGAATGAGCGTTTACCATTATCTGTCGATAATTTACAGCTATCTGCACAAACCCGATTCGGCGGCGATGTACTTCGACCACATGAAGCCGTTCAACATCTTTCCGCACAACAACTACGCTATATTCTGCTTCGTGAACGGGGCGTTCGCCGAAGCCTACAGTTATTTCAGATACTCGAACCGCGTTCGCTATTACTCCGAAAAGCATCACCTTCGGGAATCAATCTACTACATGAGCATACTCGACGTGATGAGAGCTATGCCACAAAAAAGCTCAATCGATCTGTCGGAATACATCGCGGAAACCGGCGTTCGTCCGGGATGGGGCTGGTACAATATCGCGCTGGGGCGCGCCCTGCTCTATAACGGTCAGCTCGATTCGAGCCTGATATGCATAAACAAGGCGGCGAAATTCAACGACGTGCACATAGGAACAACATGGGGCGAAAGTCATTATGCGTTCAGTCACGCAATACTGAAACTCATGAACCTGCAGCGGCAGGAATCCGCGCTGCGTTTCGAGGACAAATACTACTGGCTCTCGCCCTCGAAATTGCGAACGGTAGCCCGCTTGCGACTCGAGCAGTATCTCGTCCAGATGATTATATTCACTCAACTGTCGGCGAATCCCGAACGCGGCGACATCTATTACCGTCTGTTCGCTTCCGAAGCCACAATCTCCTTCGACGAAATATTCTACATGATAAGAGACTACGGCAGAAGATTCTTCATTCGGGAGTTCGAGAAATGCGCGGAAACCGACGAACGGAAACCAATACGGAAATACTTCAAGCTGTTTCAGGGCAAACTTCAGCTCGAAAAGGGCGACGCGGGTTCGGCGCTGAAAACTCTCGGCGAACTCTATGACACTGAATCTCCGGGCGACGGCGATTTCGGGAAACTCTATCAGGCGCGCCTCTACGAAGCTCTCGCACTGGCTAACGAGACGTCGGGAACGAAGAGCAATTTCGAGAAATTCAGAACGCAGTTCTACAAGACCTATCCCCAGCTTGTGCCTTTCAGCCGATTGAAAATGAAATTCAAGCTGAAAACCGAAAACGAGAATGTCAAGTCGGCGGAAAAGCTTCTGTCCGAACTGAAACTGTTCAACATCGACTTCGCCAAAGACAACGAACAGGGTATTCCCACCGTCAGGCTGAAGTTCGACAAACAGGGCGACAGGGACGAAGTGGAATACAGCGTCGAAACCGACTGGGGCACGGAAATAGTCGAACCCGCCTCGTTCAAGTACTCCGACCCCGAAAAAGCGGCGAAGAAACTCGCTTACGCGCTGTTTAATTTGAAACAATAAGAAATTGATAAAAAATATGACAGATTTAAAAAAACTAAAAAGACTAAAGAAAATAGGAATCAAATATGCGTTTGTCGCAATCGCTTGTTTGTCCTTCCTTTCGTGCGACGTGCTGGGCGGCGTCGCCTCTTTCGTAAACTGCAAATACGAATTTGCGGGATTCGCCAACCCCTCGGTAGCGGGCATAAACCTCAATAATGTCACCGACATACAAAAAATCGGCGCCGCTTCGCTGCTGAAACTCACCGCCGGAATACTGGCAGGCAATCTCCCCCTGACCGCCACGGTCAACGTGAAAGCCGTGAACCCGAACAGCATCGCCGCGCAAATCGCCGGGCTGGACTGGGCTCTCGACCTCAATTCGAGCAGCGTCCTTTCGGGAACGCTGAACAATCAGGTCTCCATTCCGGCAAACGGAGGCTCGTCGGTCATTCCGCTGACGATAGAAACCGACCTTCTGAAACTATTCAAGGGAGAATCGAAGGACAATATATTCAAATTCATCAACGGACTGCTGAACACCGGTTCCGGCACTTCCGACGTGACAATACGCATCCGTCCTTCGGTGATGATAGGCGGACAGAAGATATCAACGGGCTTCATACCCCTGACAAAGAGCTTAAAATAATTTTAAACATCTAATATGCCATGCAATTAATTGATTCGTACAATTTCGAGGGAAAACGCGCAATCGTGCGCTTCGACTTCAACGTGCCTCTGAACGACAAATTCGAGGTAACCGACGACACCCGCATCAGAGCCGCAATTCCGACGATCAACAAAATCTTCGCCGGCGGAGGCTCCATCATCGCAATGTCGCATCTGGGACGTCCGAAAGGGGCGACGGACAAATATTCCCTTAAACACATTATCCCGACGCTGGAAAAGCTGATAGACAAAAAGATTGTTTTCGCGCCCGACTGCATGGGCGACGAAGCCGCCGAACTCGCCGCAAGCCTGAAGCCGGGCGAATTTCTGCTTCTGGAAAACCTGCGCTTCTACGCCGAAGAGGAGGGCAAACCCCGCTTGCCCGACAATGCTTCCGACGAAGAAAAAAGCAAAGCCAAGAAGGAACTGAAAGAAAAACAGAAGGATTTCTATAAGAAACTCGCAAGCTATGCCGACTGTTACGTGAACGACGCTTTCGGAACCGCACATCGCGCTCACGCCTCGACAGCTCTGATAGCCGCCTGCTTCCCGAACGACAAAATGTTCGGCTACATCATGAGCAACGAAATAAAAGCCGTAGAAACAGTTCTGAACGCTCCCGCCCGCCCCTTCACGGCAATACTGGGCGGCTCGAAAGTCTCGTCGAAGATAGGCATCATCGAAAAACTGATAGACAAGGTTGACAATCTTATCGTGGGCGGAGGAATGAGCTTCACCTTCATAAAGGCTCTCGGCGGAAAAATCGGCAACTCCATCTGCGAAGACGTGGAACTTGCTCAAAAACTTATGGACAAAGCAAAGGAGAAGAACGTGAAAATCCTCATCCCGTCGGATGTCCTGACTTCAACCCTGCCGCTGGACGAAATACTCAAAGGCGGAAACGCGAAGCCGGAAATACGTAACGCCTGCAACATTCCCGACGGCGAACAGGGATTCGATGCCGGCCCTGCAAGCGTGAAGGAATGGAAAGACGTCATCATGAACTCCAAAACCATTTTGTGGAACGGACCAGTAGGAGTATTTGAATCCGAAACCTTTGCCGAAGGAACCCTTGAGATAGGCAAAATAGTGGCCGAAGCAACATCGGCCGGAGCCTATTCGCTAGTTGGCGGAGGCGATTCTGTTGCCGCCATCAACAAATTCAATCTTGCCGAACAAGTAAGCTACGTATCGACCGGCGGCGGCGCCCTGCTCGAATACGTCGAGGGATTGGACTTGCCCGGAGTAAAAGCCATCAAGGAGCAAGATTTTAACACTTAAGTTTTTTCATATTTATAATAGAAAAGGGGGATGTTCGTTGCCGAACACCCTCCTTTAGTGGTTAGTGGTTAGTGGTTAGTGGTTAGTGCCTTCCGGACGGGTGGAGTGAGACGGAGACACTGAGCCGACAGGCACTAACCACTAACCACTAACCACTAACCACTAATCCCCTTTCACCTGATGCGAAGAGGGCACAAAAAAAAATATACCCCTTTCACATCAGGTGAAAAGGTTTTTTTGAAAAAAATGCCCCTTTCACAT
>JAITHX010000134.1 GCA_031279735.1 Prevotellaceae bacterium | reverse complement strand
GATTTTTATCCCTATTTTATGTAAATCCATAAACTAAATTAGTTATCTCCTTATACTAAGTTAGTAATAATTATTAATTGGACAAAATTACAAATAATTATTTTAACAAACATACAATTGCGGGTTACAATTAATTCAATCGACAGCTTAATAATGAATTATATTATTAACTTATAGTTTGTGCCGATGAAAAAAGCTAGTAAAACAGGTTTATTTCGTTCGAGAAAAGTTGGATTTTAAGGTCAAAAATCCGGCTGTTTTTTCCCGGTTTCGGAGATGTCGATTATCGAGGAAACGGGGTAATGATCCGAACAGACAACCGTATCGTGTATCGAATGGCTCATGGAGTGTATGATTCTGTCATGCAGGATATAATCGATTCTGAACGAAGGGACGAACGACAATCTGTAGGTCGAAGGGCATCCTCTGCCCGCTTCGCAAAAAGTATCGAGCCTGTTGCCTTTGATTTTATTGTAGGTATATGATGCCGGAGTGTCGTTGAAATCGCCGCAGATAACCACGGGGTAGGGCGACACGTTGATGTGTTTGGCTACTATGTCAACTTGTCCGGCTCTTTTGATGAATGCGGTTTTCAGGCGTTGCGAGACTTCTTCTATTTCGTTGGAAAAATCCTGCTTTCTGGAGAAGAGACGTGTCAGATTCAATTTGATAGACTGAAAATGAAGATTGTAAACCCGCAATGTTTTCCCCGCTACGTCTATGTCGGAGTACATTGCCGCATTTGCCGTATTTTCGAAGGGAATCTCAAGCGTTCTTTTTATGGGATATTTGCTGAAAGTGATGATGCCGAACGACCTCGTTGCGCGCCTGACACTGTAGAAAACGGAGTGATACCTATATTTTGAGAGCATTCCGGCAAACAGCTCCTCGGTTATCTTATCGTTCACGTAAAATTCCTGCAAACAGACTATGTCGGCGTTCGTGCTGTTTACGAAATCGGCTATCTCCTTCTGCGTTGTGTTTTTCTGATACGGAATCTTAAAGCCCTGTATGTTGAAGGTTAATATTTTCAATCTGTCGGGACCGGCAATGTATTTCGACGAGCCTAAAGGACGAAAAAAACAGATGAGCAAAAAGAAGTTTGGCACAAGCACAAACAAGTGTATAACGACGTATTTAACTCTGCGTTTGCATAGCCACAACACTGAGTACATGAGGTTAGTCATGAAGATGTATGGAAAAAGCAATCCGAAATATGCAAGAAACCAAATTTTTGCTGGACTTATGTACCGGGAAACGAAACAAATATACAGGGCTGCGGCAAAAATAAAGCCAAGGTACTCGGCGATAAACCTCAATATTTTACGGACAAAAGACTTCAAAATTATTCAATTCGTTTTGTATCAAAAATTTTTACAAAGGTAGTTACTTTTATTTTAATCCAAAAGGAAGGATTTACAGGCTTTTGAATCTTGATTATTCAATGTTACAGCGTATTAGACTTATTTAACCTTATTTAATCCATGTCGATGCTCTGATTTTGCATATATTTTGTACCTTTGTACCGTTTTTCTGATTAATAAATATTTAAAAAGACCGAGTGAATGATTATGAGTAAAAATATTAGTGTTGCAGAAAGCCCGATGTCGGGTAATGTAAACAGAATATGCGAAGGCACCGAAATACGCGGTTCCATAAAAGCTCCGACCGATTACAGAATCGACGGAAAAATCGAAGGCGACATCAAATGCGAAGGTAAAGTAATTGTAGGCGAAAAGGGCTTCATTAAGGGTGAAGTGATTTCCAAGAATATGGAAATAAGCGGAAAGGTCGAAGGTTCCGTTTCCATAGAAAGTATATTGACACTTAAGGCGACTTCGATAGTCAACGGTGATATTCTTGCCGACAAGGTTTTTATTGAATTGGGCGCTCAGTTCAGCGGTACAATGAAGATGCCGAATAACAACAGTAGCGGTATTAGCAGTAGCAGCAGTAAAGGCTCTCATTCGGATAAAAGACCGGACGCATTGATTTCAAAGTAAAAATTTGTAAACTATGTTATTAAAGCTGCCGGATTCCACGTCCGGCAGCTTTTTTTATTTGCACGTACAATATGATAAAACAACGTTTAGACAATCTGTTAAACAAATGCTCCTCTTTTTCCGAAGAAGACAGAAGACTTGTGGAGGACGCATTTGAATATACTCTTAAATCGACGGGAACGGCAAAGCGCGAAAACGGAGAGCCTCTCGTGTTTCATGCCATTGCTGTTGCCGAAATTCTGACCGGCGATTTGAAAATGATGGCGCCTTCGGTGATAGCCACCTTTTTGCACGAAACAAAAAAGGAACTCCGCCCGGAAGGAAAGTTTTCGGACGACATTATGAACATGGCGAACGATTTGGATAAAATATCCACAATCGACATCAAAACCACCGAACTGCAAGCCGAGAACTTCAGGAAGCTAATCGTTTCTCTTTCGTCGGATCCGAGAGTAATCCTGATTAAACTTGCCGACAGACTCGAAATCATGCGGTCGCTGACGTTTTTTCCGCAGTCGAAACAACTCAAAAAATCGAACGAAACGCTTATGCTCTATGCGCCTCTGGCTCATCAGCTCGGTTTGTATCGCATCAAACAGGAAATGGAGGATACCGCCCTCAAATACATCGAACCGCAGGCTTATAGAGAAATAGTCGCCAAACTCAAAACCACCGACAAGGAGCGAAGCGACTTTATCGGGGATTTTCTGAAACCCATTGAGATCGAACTGAAAAAGACAAACATAAAATACGAGATCAAAAGCAGAACCAAGTCGATTTATTCCATCTGGCGCAAAATGCGCAAGCAGCATGTGCCTTTCGAAGGCGTTTACGATGTGTTTGCTATCAGAATCATAACCGATTCCACGTCCGAAAGCGAAAAACCGGAGTGCTGGAAGGTGTATTCGATAGTGACGCACATTTATACTCCCAACATCAAACGTTTGCGCGACTGGATTTCCACTCCCAGACCCACAGGCTACGAATCGCTCCACATAACCGTGGATACGGCGACGGGGAAAACTGTTGAAGTGCAGATTAGAAGCGGCAGAATGGACGAAGCCGCCGAAAGCGGAATAGCCGCTCACTGGCGCTACAAGGGTGTGCGTCAGATTGAGAATCTCCAATCGTGGCTCGACGGGGTCAAGAAACTGCTTAACTCGCCAAGCGAAGAGGTAAACCGTCCGTCGCTCGGCGAACTGAAACAGGACGAAATACTCGTGTTCACTCCGACCGGCGATTTGAGGCAGTTGCCCGCGGGTTCGTCCGTTCTCGACTTTGCCTTCGACATTCATTCGAACCTCGGTTCGCGATGTGTCGGCGCAAGGGTGAACGGAAAGAACAGCACGATTAAGGAAAAGCTGAAAACCGGCGACGTGGTGGAAATAATGACCCTGAAAAATCAGACGCCTAAAGCCGACTGGCTCAACTACGTGGTCACTTCCAAAGCCAAAGCGAAAATAAAACAGCGAATCCGAGAAGAGGAGACCAAACTCGCCGGCTTGGGCAGGGAAATTCTGGAACGAAGACTGAAAAACTGGAAGCTGTCCCTCTCCGACGAAATACTTGCGATGCTCACAAAACACTTTAAGTTTAAAGTGATAACCGACCTGTACGCCGCGATAGGAGGCGAAAAAATAGATTTGACTTCCGTGAAGGGGCTGCTGACCGGCGAAACGAAAACCGGCGACGGCGACAACGTCGAATTGCCCGACAAAGCAGAGAAGAAACAAAGCAAAACCGAAAGCGCCGATTATCTGGAAATAGACGAAAAACTCACTAACGTCGCCTTTAAACTTGCGAAATGCTGCAATCCGATTTTCGGCGACGAAATTTTCGGCTTCGTCACCATAAAGGAAGGCATCAAAATCCACAGAATCTCCTGTCCCAATGCCTTCAACCTGATAGACAAGTACGGATACCGCATAATTCGCGCAAAATGGAAACAAACAAAAGAACGGCAATCCTTTCAGGCTACCCTGAAACTGACAGGCTACGAAGAACACGGTATGATCGGACACATAAACGACGTGATAATGAAGGATACCGGCATTTCTGTACGCTCGCTCAACGTCTCAAACGAGAAAAGCGTCTTCGAAGCCCGTCTGCAAGTCTATCTCCACGATAAAAAACAATTGGATATGCTTATCGTTCATCTCCAACAGATAAAAGGGGTTGAAAGAGTTGTTAGAATTATAAAGTAGCTGCAAGGTAGTTATAAAGTTGTTGTAAAGTTGTTGTAAAGTTGTTGTAACGACTTTACAACTACATCTCCCGACTTTTAATCATCAGCACTATCGTTCCTGCAAGGGCAAAGAACAGGCAGAGATACTGACCTGTGCTAAACATCGAATGCCTGTCGAATTCGTTTAGCGGAGCCTTAAACATTTCGAGTATAAATCGCAGGAAGAATATCAGAACCAGAAAAAGTCCGAAGACTGTGCCTTGCGGAGCTTTCGTTCCCGCCTTCAGATAAAAGACATACAGAAATAGAAAGATGCAGAGATAGCAAAGCGCCTCGTATATTTGTACCGGATGACGGGGGAAATCCTCGCCGCGAGTCTCAAACACAAAGCCCCACGGCAGGGAGGTCTCAATGCCGAGTATTTCGGAGTTCAGCAGATTGCCGATTCGGATTAAACATGCTGCCGGCACTATCGCCAGACAAACCCTGTCGATTAGCCAGAGCGTTGACAGGTTTTGATTTTTCGCCGTCAGAATCAGGGCGGGGATGATGGCGAGAGCCGCTCCGTGGCTCGACAGTCCGCCCAAGCCCGTATATTTTCCGTCCTTAAACGGGACGATTATTTCCATTGGATTTTTCATATAGTAGTCCGGAAAATAAAACAGACATTCGCCAAGCCGGGCGCCGGCAAGTGCCGCGAGAAACACGGCATTGAGCGTTATAGGCAGAAGAACTTGCGAGGAGTTTTCGCGCTTCAGGATTCTTCGGAACACTTCGCCCATCGAAAGGAACGCCGCAATCAGACACAATCCGTAGTAACGCACCGTTATCCCGCCCGCCGTGAATGCTTCAGGCGAAATACTCCAATTGACATAACCTGAAACGAAGCTCATTCTCCGATTCAGGTTTTGTTCTCGTCCGATTGAACCTTCAACGTTCTGCGAATTGGACGGTATTTTCTCTCTTCGGTTTGGACGGTCAGTCCTTTGCGTTTAAGATGCCAGAGCAGAACGACGCCAGCCCCAACAAGCGGAACACTCAGCAGCTGTCCCATGTCGAGAATCATGTTGCGTTCAAAACCTGCCTGAACCTCCTTTAGAAATTCTATGAAGAAGCGCGCCCCGAACACAAGAATCAGAAACAGCGAGAATATCACTCCGTCTCTATACGGAGGACGCTTTTTCAGATAAACCAGATACAGAAAGACGAATATCAGCAAATAGCTCAGCGCCTCGTATATTTGAGACGGATGTCGGGGGGCGGTTTCTCCAGCCCTGACAAAGATGAACCCCCACGGCAAACTGGTTTCGCGTCCGTAAACTTCCGAGTTCATAAGATTTCCCGTTCTGATGAAGAATCCGGCCAGCGCGACGGTTATCACTATCCTGTCGAGCGTCCATAGGTAGGGAACTTTGTTCTTGCGACTGAACCAGTACAGTCCCGTCAGTATTCCTATTGCTGCTCCGTGACTTGCAAGTCCCGCAAAACCCGAAAAGGAGCCGTTTTCGATTGGAATGAAAATGTACCAGAAATTGTCGATGAACGTCGAGGGTTCGTAGAACAGAAAATGTCCCAGACGGGCGCCCAGAAACGTGGAGAGCGCAACGGGCACGAGTATGTTGTCGGACAGGGATGCCGGCTTGTGCTCCCGCTTGACCATTCGGGCGAAAATACTCATGCCGAACGCAAACGACAGTATAAACATCAGCGCGTACCAGCGAAAGGCGAACGAACCTATCTGGAAGATTATGTTTGAAACGTCCCAATTTACATACATAAAACCTGAAAAACCATACATGGCGAAATATTTTTTTTAAAACCGACGCAAAGGTAGTCTTTTCTCACGTAATCAGAAACAATACGCACATCAGCGCCGCCATAGCTGTGGTGCCGGCAACCATTCCCCGCATCGTCCTCATTTTGTTTCTCTGTATGTAAACATAGAAAATCAATCCGTTGGGAAATACGCATATACTGAAAACCTTCGGTATGAGTCTCTTTTCGGGAAAGGCGGAAATACTGCCGGCGTCATAGCCGCGGTAGTGGAGCAGCAGCATAAAGACGACGACGAACAGCGCTGTCGGCAGCGCTGTCGAGAGCAGCAGTCCGAATCCTGCGGAATCCTTGTCGGCAAAACGGAATTTTCTCATTGCGCGATGTCTTTTTCCGGCAACGGTTCGGCGTTCTTTTCCAGATACACCGTTTGCGTCGGGAAGGCAAAGTCCAGACTTGCATCGTTGAAACGGGTCAGTATCTCGAAATTGACTTTCGAGATGGATTCGCGGATGTCCGACGGTTTGCGGATAAAATAGATATAGGTGAGATTCATCGAGAAGTCGCCGAAATCGGAAAACACCGCCACGGTATCCGAATCTATTTCGCTCACATATTGCGGTATTGACTTGAGTATGGCGACAGCTTCCCGCATTTTTTGCGGAGGAGTGTTGTAGGTCAGACCGATTTTTATCAACACTCGTCTTCGCGATTCGGTGGTGACATTCGTGACCGACGATTCCATCAGCTTGAAGTTGGACACTGTTACAATGCGGTCGTCGAACATTCGGATGCGGGTGTTTCGCAGATTGATGTCCTCGATGAAACCCTCGTAGCCTTCAAACAGAATGTGGTCGCCTATGTGAAGATGACCGTCCACGAAGATGGTCACGCCTCCGAAGATGTTTTTTATGGTGTCCTGAGCAGCCAGAGCCGCCGCCATGCCGCCCACGCCGAGAGCGCCGAGAAGGGTCGAGACCTTTAGTCCGGCGTTGTTCATTGCCGTTACAATCCCGATAGTCCAGAGAATAATCATGATGCCGCGTTTCAGGAACGGCAGCAGTTTGGCGTCGATGTTTGTCGTTCTCGACTGAAATTCGTCTATCAGAATAGAGATGAATTTCACTATCGCCCATGTCACGTTCAGCACGGTGAGCAGCATATAAGCCTTATAGATAGCCGAGCGGACGCCGTCGCCCATGTTCAGCCTCGTTGCCGCAATCCAGATGGCAACGAGCATCATGCCGAGCAGCACCGGACGTTCGAGAGATGAGATTAATATTTTGAGGCGACTGAATCTTGTGTGCGAGAACTTCTTCAGCAGAAATTTGTCGAACGCCACTATCAGACGGTTCACCGCCACCGCCACGAGGATTATCAGCAGAGAAATACACCAATTCTGCACGGTGTTTCCGAGAAAAATTTCGTCAAGCATAACTTTATATTCTTTTTCTATGGGTATTGATTTTGATTATTGTTGATTATTGTTTTTCCTTCGTTTTTTCCGGCGCCTTGAAAACATCTTCCGCCGGAGGCCGATTGAACTCTTTCGAGCTTAGTTCGTAGAGCGAATAAGTTCCGTCGGCTTCCTCGATCTTGAGGTTGGAGGGCGTAAAGTCGCTGCGATCGTAATCCACCGTGACCTTCCTCACCGTTCCGCCCTTGCCCTTGCCCTTGTCGTCGAGTTCCACCGCAACGGAATAGCGGTCGGGATGCTCCTCGCAGGTTATGGCGGCATACTCCATCTGTTTGACGTCGCCCTGCAGACAAGCGGAGAGAATCGACTTCATTTTGCGCATCTTGGCGTTTGCCTTAGCCGTTGTTTTGCTTATCTTGCCCGCAGCCGACATAAAGAATTTATCGCCGTTGATAAGCATCATGTCGCCTGCCGGTTCAAGATACTTCATTGCAAGGCGATCGGGCTTGGCATAAAAGAACTTGCCCGTCGAAACCACCTTTTCCTTCAGGTAAGGCAGATGTTTAATCTGTTTAAAATTACTCGTAAGAGCGGTATATTGCGCGTTAGCCTGTCGGATTTTCTCTATTATCAGACTGTCGGCATTTTTTAATATCTGTCCGTCCGCCGGAACACACAGCGCCGACAACAGCGCAACAACTAATAATTTAAATAATTTAGACATTTTAAATACTTTCTCCATTTTAGACACTTTTCTCATTATATTGCAACCTTATAACCATCCCTCCCGCTTATACCATTCGATAGCCTCCGCCGTCCCCCTGTCAAGATCGTAATCGGCAACAAACCCGAAATCTCTCTTAGCCGGCGAAACATCGCATCGCCAGTTGGCGACCCTGAGCAGTTTATATTTATCCTTATTCAGAGTGGGCGACTTTCCGAACCATCCGCATACGGTATCGAGCGAATACGAAACCGCCTTTACCAGAAAGAGCGGAATCCTGATTTTGAGAGTACGCCTGCGACCGAGATGTTTTTTGACAATGGCGCCGTATTCGGCATCGGTATATTCCCGCCCGTCGGCGACGAAATAGCCCTTCCCCGTCACTGGACTTTCGCATGCAAGGAAGACCAGCTTCACCAGATCGCGCACATATATAAAGGTGAGATGCTGCGTTCTGAACCCCATGGCAGGCTCAAGCCCGCCGGCTACAGTCTTGTCGAACATGAAATAATCCTTTTCGCGCGGACCGTAAACCCCTGTGGGGCGAAGAAAAACGTAGGGGAATCCGGGAATCGAAGCGATAAACCTTTCGGCTTTGAGCTTGCTTTTTCCATACAGCGTATCGGGGTTGGGCAGGTCGTCGGCTTTCACCGGAGCGCCGGTCTTGGGATTGCCGCCGCCCCATGCCGACAGACTGCTCATATAAACAAACTTGCGGGGAACAGCCCCTGCCTCGGTCAGCGCTTCCACGAAGTTTCGGGTAAAAGAATAGTTTATCCTGTCGAAATCCGACTTGTTGTTGCATTTCGTCACGCCCATGTTATGAACGATATAATCGAAGCCGCCCGCAGCCCGCTTCAGCTCCCGCAGCTGTTCGACCAGAGCCGCTTTGTCGCCGTACTTCAGGTCGATAAACCGTATTCTTTCGTCGTTGAGGTAACGCCTGCTGCTCGAAGCTCTTACTCCGGCATAAGTCTCGAATCCCTTTTCGAGAGCCTTTTCAACCAGAAAACTTCCAATGAAACCCGCAGCGCCCGTAATCAATATTTTCATGTGAAACAAACACTTCTATTATCAAAACACACATTTGAACAAAAAGACGGGTAAGCTACTCACATCGCACCGCTACAACCGCCTACCTTTGCTGCCTTCCGACCCTGGAGGATTCGGCGGGAGCTGGTCGTGTGAGACTTACCCGGCGACAAAAGTAGTATAAATATTTCTTCCGGCAAATATTTCGTTTCAATTCGCGTTCAACATTCTTATTGTCAAACGGAAAAATTTCGCGCTCCGCACGATTCAAGCCTCCCTGAGCTGCTTCCTGAACAAAACATTTAGTCGTTCAATATTTCTATCCTCCCGATCCGCTTCCGGCAGATTCGTCTCGCAATGCTGTATGCAAGTCCCTATAAACGTTTGCAGCAGCGCGACCGGCCGTATTGAAGTCATTTCGTTCGCTTCCGATTTCACGTCGAGCAACTCGCCCACTATATTCTGCCACTCGGAATCGGTAATCAGCGTCCGCAGCGCGGAAAACTCCGTCGGCGGAATATCCCGATTCTCGATAATCCACAGAGCCGAAAGCACAGCGCGCAGACATTGAAAGTATTTTCTGATTCCTATTTCCTCGCCCTGCATATCCTGCCACACGCTTTTCGTGAGATCGAGATAACGCGCGACGCCGGTTCGCGGCGAAAAATAATCGGCGGCAAAAGATTTCATCTCGCCGACGAATCCCGAATCGCGCCTGTACACCGCCGGAGACTGCAGCCACTCGAATATCGACACTTCCGACTTGCGGAACAGTCGCAGCGTCTTGCGCAAATCCCATCCGATCATCTCGAACTTTCCGGCGGACGACATCTCTAGGCTGTCGCCCGATTCGACGATACTCAAATAGTCGTTCTTCGACCTGACATAGATAAACCGCACGTCGCAACCGCTGTCGGGCGACGGGAACCCCCAGACCCGACTGCCTGATTCGCAGGCGTAAACTATCCTGATTCGGTTTATCCTCTCCACTTCATCCAGCTTGTCTTGTATTTCCTGAAACATACGGTTACGTGCTTAAAATTCCCGACAAAAGTACTAATAATAGTTAGACTATTTATACCGTATAACAGTTGTATTAAAAAAAGATTATACCTTTGCCGCATAGTTATTGATGCGTAAAAATCGTATTAGTTTAGAAAATAAAATAGTTAAGCTGTATTTAATATGAAGAAAGATAGCAGACACAGACCGGAACCGAACGCCTGTCTTTTCGACAGGGCTGAAATCACAGGACGAAATTCGTCGTGCGTACTCCTCCCGTCGGGAGACTTTTCACATACTGCAGAAGTTCTCCCGCGGCTGTCGGGAGACCTTTCACATACTGCAGAAATTCTCCCGCAGCCGTCGGGAGACCTTTCACATACTGCAGAAGTTCTCCCGCGGCTGTCGGGAGACTTTTCACATACTGCAGAAGCTCTCCCGCGGCTGTCGGGAGACTTTTCACATACTGCAGAAGCTCTCCCGCGGCTGTCGGGAGACCTGTTAGGAACAGAAAGAGTATAAACAAAAAAAAGATAGATTCAAGATGAGTAAATCAGAAATAGTAAGAGTCCGGACAGCGGCTCTCACAAATGAGCTCCATTTCCGTTTTCACATCGAAAACGATGCGCTTTATAAGCGTTACGGCGAAGAGCCTCTTGGAATCGCCACCATTATCGTTCCATTCCGCAGCAGTCTTGCCGATCTCGGCACTGCCCTCGAGCGAATCGTCAAGAGCGCGGATACGGATAGAATTGCCGTTGCCGACCACAAATTCGACACGTCGTTCTCCGGAATGTCGGCATACGTGTACTCCTGCCTCAACCACTTCGACCCTGCCGTGAAGCACGCGGCCGAGAACCTCGAAGTTGTTCTGCGGCACTACGGCAACATCGGCAAGGAAGCCTACCGGCAGGAACTCGCCTCGTCGTTCAACCTGCTGCAGGATTTGCGGGTGCGTTCGGCCGACGTGACGACGCTCACGCTCGAACCATGGATGCAGGCTCACGAACAGGCTGCCGCCGCGCTTGCCGCCCTGCTCGACGAACGCACCGGCGAATCGGCGCAGCAAACCGAACTTCGCGTTGGTCGGGTGCGTCGCGAAGTGGACACGGGCTATCAGAACATCACCGACCGCATCGAGGCGATGATCAACCTCCACGGAACTGATTTCGTTGCCGGATTCAGAGCCGAGTACAACGCCCACGCCACCGAATACAAAAACAAGCTCGCTCAGCATCTCGGACGCATACACGCGAACAAGAACAAGAAAAAAAACAAAGCCGGCAGCCCGAACGCAACCGCAACCGAAAGCAAAAGCAGCAGCGAAACCGAAAACAAAACTGCGACCGAAAACAAAAGCAGCAGCGCGAACGCAGCCGCAACCGCAAGCGAAAACAAAAACAGCTGCGCGAACGCAGCCGCAGCCGCGAACGAACCCGAAAACAAAACGGCGGGCGAGACCTCCACGAATTGAATTGCAGCGAAACGAATCGCTCGATTCATAAACATAAAATATCCCGCGAAGAAGAAATATCTTCGCGGGATATTTTTGTAACGCGGCGGCGACAGGGCGCGTGTCAAAAGAAATCCGCAAACCTGAGGTCGAGTTCGTCAAGAATTTCCGCGCAAACAGTACAAGCTCATTTAATATTTTTACCGGGCTTGACGCTGTGCACAATAATAAAATCATCCCTGATATTATAAATGATTGACATGTTTTTATAAATTATTGTCCTCACTCCGGGACCATATTGTCGTTGAAGGTTTTCGTTAAGACTGACGCCTATACTGCCGCCAAGCCATGCAAGTTTGCCGATAGTATCATAAATGCCGCGCGAATATTTTTCGGCAGCCATTGGAGCACATAGTTCAACAGCGATGTAATCATACAGATTGTTGATTTCCGTTCTTACCGGAGGCAATATGATTATCTTGTAACGGGGCGGCGTCATGACGTTTCATTTAAAACATTTCGAAATGCCACAGACCGTCCCTATTCCATTCTTCGCGGCGGGCGTTTACAATTCGACGGCCCTCTTCGCCATAGAAATTCACAAACTTGCGGTCGAGTTCGTCAAATAATTCAACCACGGTACAACCAATCGGACATCCGTTCTCGTCGAATTCTACACCCGGATAATCGGGGTGGCTTGTTGTTTTCGATACCTTTTCTTTTTCCATCTTTTGAATATTTATAAAGTTTCGGCAAAAGTATATATTAATTATTAATAACGCGCCGCAAAATCATGCCGGAATCACGGTTCGGACATCGGCGGCGCAAACAACTCGAAATGCCACAGACCGTCTCTGTTCCATTCTTCGCGGCGGGCGTTTACAATCCGGCGACCTGCTTCGCCATAGAAATCCACAAACTTGCGGTCGAGTTCGTCAAATAATTCAACTTGTTGTTTTCGATACCTTTTCTTTTTCCATCTTTTTTAAAAGTATATACGATAGCTATACGGCTGTTATGCGGCAGTCATGCTATACTGCCGTACAACAACCGTACAACAACCGTACAACAATAGTATTACGGTCTTGCTCCGTACCGGTTGTTTCCCGTGCTTCCGGTGACGAGCAGGATAAACAGCCAGATTTGTCCTACCAATGGTACTAGTCCTATTAGCACCCATTTGCCGCTTTTGCCGATGTCGTGCATTCGGCGCACCGAAACAGCCAGCCAGGGTATTAATACGGCAAGCAGGTACAGCAGCGAGACTATTCCGTATTTCGCTTCGGGAGGCACTGCTCCCCACAGCGCGTCGATGATCCTCGCGACAAACAGGATCAGCAGATGTATCAGTACGAACATCCAGTATTCCCTGCGTCGCGCTCTGCCGTTAAATTCGGCATACTGTCTTAAAACTTTAATATACCATTCCATGGTTTTGTGTTTTTATATACGTGGTTCTTTAAATGCGAAAGAAAAAACCCGCCTTCCCGACGCGGGGGTGCGGGTAAAAAAAATGAAAAAAAAATCTTATATCGAATGTCTTATTCTCATCTTGAGCGTTGGTTATGCGGTCAAATAACGTTGTTGCGCCGGACGGATATTTTGCGGGGTCGTCCGTGCAACGCGGGTGCGAAGATATAAGTTTTTTTTGTTACGGTCAAATTCGGGTTGCGGCGAGGGGGCTGGCTGCAGAACATTATTGGTTCCGCATCTTTGCCGCGATATGAAAAAAATTGTAATTTCGCGTCTTGAATCAAAGCGTGTGTTACTGATGAAAAATTATACAAGATTGGAAGTTGCGGCGAGGATCGACCACGCCGCGCTTAAACCGGAAACTACGGCGGACGATCTCAGGCGCGACGCCGAAATGTGTATCCGCGAAAGGGTGGCGAGCCTGTGCGTTCGCCCGTGCGATGTGGCGCTTGCGGAGCGATTGCTGCGCGGGTCGGGCGTGGGCGTTTCGTGCGTGCTGAGTTTTCCTCACGGAGCCGACGTTTCGGAAGTGAAGGCTCATCAGGCGCGGCGGGCGGTTGACGACGGGGCTGCGGAAATCGACATGGTGATGAACATTGGGCGTTTCCTTTCGGGCGACTGCAATTATGTGTCGGACGACATACGCGCCGTTGTTCTGGCGGCGCGTTCGGCGGGCGCGAAGGTGAAGGTGATACAGGAATCGGGGCTGCTGAGCGCCGAGCAGATTGCGGCGGCGTGCGAGCTGTCGCTCGCGGCGGGGGCGGATTTCGTCAAGACTTCAACCGGATTTGGAAAGGGAGGCGCAACGCCGGAGATTATCGCGGTGATGCTTCGCGCGGTAGGCGGAAAGATGGGGGTGAAAGCCAGCGGCGGCATTCGCGACTGGGCAACCGCAACGGGCTATCTCCGTCAGGGCGTCGATCGTCTCGGCGTTGGCGCGACGGAGGCGGTGCTTGCGGGCTGCGAACTATTGCCCGACAGCGCGTAAAAGAACTGAATGGCGATTAATAACGATTTAAATAAATAAGATATGATTTATAATGACGAAAAGTACATCAATTTGTACTCCGATTTCGGATTCAAGAAAATGTTCGGCACCGACCGCAACAAGGATTTTCTGATAGACTTCCTCAACGAACTGATATTCGACAGGGAAATAACCGATCTGCAATACCTTAATCCGGAGCAGCTCGGTCGCAGCGCCGCCGACCGCAGGTCGATCTACGACATCTGCTGCGAGACGAAAGGCGGCGAAAAAATCATCGTCGAGATGCAGCGCGGCGCGCAGGATTTTTTCAAGGATCGCAACCTGTTCTATGCCGCGCTTCTCATACAGGCGCAGGGGGTAAAGGGCGAATGGAACTACGATCTGAAAGCCGTGTATATCATCGGCATCATGGATTTTATTATCAACAGGAAAAAGGAGTACGCGGACTACTGCTACACCGCGGCGAGGGTATGCGACCTGAGAACCAGGGAAGAGTACCACGACAAGCTGACGTTCATCTCCCTCGAAATGCCGAAGTTCAAAAAGACCGAGAACGAGCTTGAAACGCATTTCGACAAATGGCTGTACGTGCTGAAGAGGCTTCCGTATCTGGAGGAGCGTCCGGATGCGTTTCGCGAACGTATATTCCAGCGGCTGTTCACGGAAGCAAGCATCAGCGCGCTGTCGAAGGCGGAAAGAGCCGAGTATGAACTAAGTGTTAAAGTAATGCGCGACAATTACAGTGTCGAGCAGGCGAGCAGGAATGAAGGACGCGCGGAGGGAATGAAGGAAGGCATGGAGAAAGGCATGGAGAAAGGCATGGATATGGGCATGGATAAAAAGGCCATCGAAGTAGCCCGCAACCTTCTTGCCGACGGTCTGTCCGTCGAATACGTCGCGAGGATTTCCGGACTCTCTCCCGAACGCATAAAAGAACTGAATAGCGATTAAGGAACAACAGCACGCGGACGACGCGGATCAGACAGATTAGCGCGGATTTAAATCCGCGCTAATCCGCCGAATCCGCGCGCTATGCGTCATCCGGCGTGCCGATTTGTTTATTTCAGATACTTGTCTGTCCACGCGAAAAATTCTCTTTGCCAGAGAATCGCGTTCTGCGGACGCAGAACCCAGTGCGTTTCGCCCGGAAACACTACGAGACGGGCGGGTATGCCCATTATCCGTGCGGCGTTGAACGCTGCCATGCCCTGAGTGTAAGGCACGCGGTAGTCGCGTTCGCCGTGCATGACGAGTATCGGCGTGTCCCATTTCTTGATGAAGTTGACGGGCGACTGCGAGTATGCTTTCCGGTTCTTGGCTTCCCAGAACGGGCCGCCCGTTTCCCAGTTCTCGAAAAACAGCTCTTCCGTTGTGAGCGCCATTCCCTCCATCGCAAATATCCCGCAGTGGGCAACGAACGCCTTGAAGCGCTTTTCGTGATTGCCTGCAAGCCAGAAAACCGAGAATCCGCCGTAGCTTGCGCCGACGGCGCCCATGCGGTTTGCGTCGATCCACGGCTGCGCCGCCATGTAGTCGGCTGCCGAGAGCAGATCGCGTTCCGGCTGTCCGCCGTGGTCTTTGCTCACCGCGTCGGCCCATTCCTGACCGTAGCCGCTGACGCCGCGCCGCGCCGGATAGATCACCGCATAGCCGCGCGAAGCCATCAGCGCGTAGTTCCAGCGATAGCTGAACGACTGGCTGACCTCGCCCTGCGGTCCGCCGGTGCACATCATGATGCAGGGATACTTTTTCGTCCTGTCGATTCCGGGAGGGAGAATCACCCATGCCGGCATTTTCCTGCCGTCGCTCGTGCCGATGAAATGCTGTTCCATTTCGGGCAGGTCGAGCTGGTCGAGAATGTCTTTGTTGACGAACGACAGTTCGGTTCCCTCGCCCGTGGCGGGGTCGATTCTGAATATTTCCGTCGGGCGGACGATTTGCGAACGGGTGGCGACGAGCGCTCCGTCGGCTTCGGCAACATGCTGATAGTCGAAATATCCGTCGCGGGAGATTTGCCGGAATGTGCCGGTGCCGTCTGCCGCGAACGTCATCTGAAAGATGCGGAACGTTTCGTCGAAGCAGGCGGTGAGATAGAGCGATTTGCCGTCCTTCGCCCAGACTATGCCCGACGGACTGGAATCGAAGTCCTTCGAGTAGTCGGTTCCGGTTTTGGAAGCGAAATCGTAGATGAACACGCGCTGCTTGTCGGCTTCGTAGCCGGCGCGCTCCATGCTCAGCCACAGCAGTCGCTGTCCGTCGGGCGAAAAGGCGGGCTGCTTGTCGTAGCCGTTCATGCCTTCGGTGAGGTTCGCGGTTTCGCGAGTTTCGAGCGAGTAGAGATAAATGTCGGAATCGGTCGATTCGGCATAGTCCTTTCCCGTTAGTTTCTTGCAGGAGTAGGCGATGAGCCGGCAGTCGGGCGACCACGAGACTTCGCTCATATCGTCGAACGGCTTCATCGGGGCATCCCACGGCTCGTCCTTCATAATGTCGAGCGGCTCGCCGGTCGTTCCGCCGGAATAGTCTGCAACATAGAGATGCGAGAACGTGCCGTCGCTCCACGTGTCCCAGTGGCGGTACATCAGGTCGTCGGCAATATAGGCTTCGGCTTTAGGCAGGTCGGGATGAACGTCGCGTCCGAGCGCGGCGGTCACCCGCGTGTCGGCGGCGAACAGCATCCTGTTTCCGTCGGGCGACCACACAAATTCGTTTATCCGCAAATCGCCCGCAATGGCGACCTTTCGTTCCCAAGCGCCGTCGGGACGAATCTCGAAGACCTCCCCGTTGCGGACAAATCCGAGATATTCGCCGCCCGGATGCCATTGCAGGGCGCCTTCGCGTTCCGGAGTGCGGGTGAGACGCCGTTTGCCGTTTCCGTCGGCGCCCGCGACATAAATGTCGGTATTGGAAGCGTTCCGGTCGATGTCGTACCACGTTACGGTGTAGGCAACAGTCTTTCCGTCGGGCGAGACCTTCACGTTTCCTACTCTTCCGAAATGCCACAGCGCTTCCGGCGTCAGCCGTCTTCCTTCGATTTTGATTTCCTTCTTATCAATCATCGGTAAAGTGTTTTTTTTTCCTTCTCTGTTTCCGCAGGAACTCATTCCCGCCAGAAACACCATTAATAACAGTCGTTTCATATATTTCTATTTGGACTGCAAATGTACGATTTTTTATTATAGGGTATGGTTGGCGGTTAGCGGCGCTTCGCCCGACGGGAGGGATTCTATTTCCGTCTTTCCCGTCGGAAGCAGAGACGCGGCGCGCGCATCTTCGGCGCGGCGTTTTATTGTCGCGGCATGGCGTGTCTCCGCGACGGCTTCGGTCGACTGAAATCGACTTCGGTCGACTGAAATCGACTGAAATCGACTTCGGTCGACTTCTGTCAACCGAAGCCGACCCGCCGCCTGAACAAAAAACATCCCGCAAAGATTGCGGGGAAGAAAAACCCTCGCAGGCTTTGCGGGAACGGTCGCAATCCGCAATCGCCGCGGAGAGGCGCGGCGAGCGTCTCGCCTCATATAATGTTTTTGCCGGGCTTGATGCGGCGGACAAGAATACAATTATTCTCGACGTTGTAAATGATGGTCATTTTTTTATAAGTAATAGTCCTCACGCCGTATCCGTATTGTCGCTGGAGGTTTCTGTTGAGACTGATGCCTATACTGCCGCCAATCCATGCAAGTTTGTCGATTTTCGATTGAATCCCGTACAGATACTTGTCGGCAGTATCTCTCTGGAAACAGTCAAAGGCAATGTAATCATACAGTCTGTTCATATCGGCTTTCGCTTCGGGCGATATCTGAACTTCGTAAGTGGCAGGCGGCATTATACCTCATCTAAAACATCTCGAAATGCCATGTGCCTCTCCGGTTCCATCTCTCGCGACGGGCGTTTGCCATTCGGCGACCTTCTTCGCCAAAAGTTGCAACAAACTTGCGGTCGAGTTCGTCAAATACTTCCACAGGCGTGTAGTAGCCAATCGGCTTGCCGTTCTCGTCGAACTCTATGCCAATACAGGAGGCTTCCTCCCCAATTATCTCCGCTGTGTTTTCCGGTACTATTTCCTTTTCAGTTATCTTTTCCATCTTTTAATCATTTTAAAGTTTCGGCAAAGGTAGTTAATAAGTAGTAGTATAAAACAAGGCTGGAAACCCCTCTCGGAGTTTCCAGCCATCGAGCGGTTGTCTCTCAACAACCGCATAACAACCATATAACAACCGCAGAACTACCGTATAACCATAGTAGCGCTTTCTCCGTCGCCGTCGGGCGCGATTGCCCTGAACAGATATATGCCCGCGTCAAGTCCCGCCACGCTTACGCCCGTCAGTTCTCCCGTCAGGGCGATATCCTTCTTCACCAGCGTACCGGAGACTGAGTAGATACTCAGCGTGCCGCCGACGAAATGTTCCGGCAGTTCCAGAGTCACGATCTCGTCGCGGGACGCAGGGTTCGGGTAGGCGGTGACGCCCGTGACGCTCTTCGCCGTCTGATACGGACATATCCTGTGCCATACGCCGTCGAGTTCCGCCTCGGCGCGATAGGCTGAAATGTCGCCCGCTATGCTGACGAAGCGTCCCGTGCCGACGGGGTTGTCGTTGCGGTACCAGCGGACGCCCGTTACGGTGCGGCCTCCGTTGGTTTCCGGATTGTGGTTTACGGCGAGCACGTCGCCCCAGCGACGGAAGTAGAGTTTGTCGCCGGAGAGGGCGGAAGCCACTTTCAGAGTATAGTTGGCGGTGTTTGCGCCGGATTCCGACCTGACGGCTATGCGGATGTTCGTCACTTCGCCCGTCAGGGGAACGTCAGTAACGGCGTCGCTTTCCGCTCCGTTGACGAATATGCGGACGCGGGGCGGGGCGGTCATTTCCACCGTCGCTACGCCTTCGCCGCAAGCCGCCATATAGCTCATGTCGCCGTCGCCGAGGGGAACGGGGTTGTGGTTGACAGTTATCGCGACGAGTTCCGCTTCGTGCAGGGGGGCGAGGTTCCATGCGGCATAGAGCGTCGTGTCGCGGACGATTAGGTCGGTGGCGAAGTTCCATTCTCCGCCCGCAATGCGGGTGGAATCGCTGAACCAGCCGTCGAAGGTGTATCCCCGACGGACGGGCGCGACAGGCTCTGTCACGCGATTGCCGTATTTCACCGCCTGCGGATTCGCGGCGCTTCCGCCCCGCGAATCGAAGTTCACGGTGTAGTTGTAGTTCGGGTTGACCGTTATCGCGAACTCGACATCTACGTTCGTCAGGGTGTAGTTTGCGGAAGGCGTGACGAAGTCGGCGGTTGCCGTGTAGCCCGTGCCGATTTCCGTTTGCGCTCCGGCAACCGTCAGAGCTATGTCTTCGCCGTGTACGCCTGTCGCTACTGCTGTCGGAGACTGAGCGCCGCCGCTGTACGCGAGAGTCGTGTTGCTCCAGACTGCCGCGATGTCCGCCTTTGCGACAATGTAATTGCCGAGCGGGAGATCGCTTGCCGCCTTATAGTTCCTGCTCGCCGCAATATCCGCCGTGACCGAGTAAACCCCCGCGTTTGTCGGAGCTGTCGTGCTGCCGTCGTACTTCACGGTGATTGCTCCCATGCCCGCGACGCCGTCTGCCGGCGTTACGGCTACGGGTTGCGCCGCGCCATTGTAAACCGCGCGCATCGGATAGGGATACGAGAGGTGAGCGAGTCGCGGCACGAATACCGGACGCACTCCGTCGCCGGGGTGCGCCGGATCGATTATGATTTCCGAGCCGTCGCCCGGAACTTCGACCGTTGAACCGTCGCCCGGGTTGGTTACGGTTGCGCCGCCGTCGCCCGGAGCGACAGTGACACGACCGTCGTCGTCAACCGTTATTACGGTGCCGGGCGGGAGAGTTATTTCAGCGCCGGAGTCGGGATGGGTCAGCTTGCCGTCGCCGGCGTCGGGGAGAGTTATCCTGCCGTCGCCGTCGATTACCGTGCCGGGCGGGAGAGTGATTTCAGCTCCGGTGTCGGGACAGGTCGCCGTGCCGCCGTTGCCCGGAGGAACGACGATCCTTCCGTCGCCGTCGATTACCGTGCCGGGAGGCAGCGCGATATCCGCCTTGCCGTCGGGCAGCGTTATCGCGCCGCCGTCGGGCAGGGTGACGGCGCCGTCGCCGTTGTCGATCGGGTCGCCTCCCGGAGGAGTGGCGACGCTAGCTCCGCTGCCGGTTTCGGTTTTGGCGTAGAGCGACACCGTGGCTTCGGCATACCGCGTCGGGTCGAAGGTAGAGGCGACGCGGACGGTGAGCGACGAGGCTGATTCGTCGGCGGCTACCGTCAGAAGTCCTGCGCCGTCTATGGTTGTACCTGTGCCGACAGGCGTCGCGATGCTCCATGCGGCGGTTTTCGGAACGCTCGCGCCGCCCGTCACTGCAACGGCAAACGTCTGCGTCGCGCCTTTCCGCACGCTGACGGCGGCGGGCGATACGGTTACGCCGGTTATTCCCTCGTCGGTCGCGACCGCCGCGCCGACCTGTGCCGCGCCCGCTTCGCGGTTTGCGTCCTCCGCCGCGCGCGCATATATATAATAGGTGTGCGAGGCTTCGAGACCGGTGAAGGTTGTGCCGGATTGCCAGCCGGAGGTCGGGACGGAGCCGGCTGTCTCGGCGATGGCGTATTCTATCGTCTGACCGTTGGCCGCGTCGGCTATTGCGTTTACCGTGATGCTGCTGTGGGTCTTGCCTGCGAGCGTCGGGGCGACGACCGCTGCGCCGGCGGCTTTGGCTATGGTGTAATTGCCGAGAGCCATACCGCTTGCCGCCTTATAGTTCCTGCTCGCCGCAATATCCGCCGTGACCGAGTAAACCCCCGCGTTTGTCGGAGCTGTCGTGCTGCCGTCGTACTTCACGGTGATTGCGCCCATGCCCGCGACGCCGTCTGCCGGCGTTACGGCTACGGGTTGCGCCGCGCCATTGTAAACCGCGCGCATCGGATAGGGATACGAGAGGTGAGCGAGTCGCAGCACGAATACCGGACGCACTCCGTCGCCGGGGTGCGCCGGATCGATTATGATTTCCGAGCCGTCGCCCGGAACTTCGGTCGTTGAACCGTCGCCCGGGTTGGTTACGGTTGCGCCGCCGTCGCCCGGAGCGACAGTGACACGACCGTCGTCGTCAACCGTTATTACGGTGCCGGGCGGGAGAGTTATTTCAGCGCCG
>JAITHX010000070.1 GCA_031279735.1 Prevotellaceae bacterium | reverse complement strand
GACTTCTCGTCGTCGGACAAAAGCTTTTCGTAGGCTATTATTTCGCTCATCGTGCCCATCACGTTGCGGGAGTATCTGGAACCGGAACCGAGCGTGCCTTCGCCGTTCATCAGCATGTCGCGAGTCAAAGTGGGTATCTGATTGCCCTGATAACGACCCGAGTGATCTGAATTGTTGTGTATTTCTTCGCTCATGCCGTCGGCTTCGAAGCGCACAAACCTGTCGTTGTTAGTAGTTGAAGTTACAGCCTTGTTGAAATAAGTCATGTGCATGGTGACGGTGGTGGCTTTCGGGTGGTACAGGTTGAACTTACCGTTAACGCCTGCGTCGGCGTGGTAAATCGAACGTCCGACACCCTGTAGGTTATTCACGACTCCCAATCCGATGGCGGGTTGCCGGTGATACATGGAAGTGGCGCTGCCGTGACTCGTGCTCAGAGCTTTCCTTCCGAAGCCCATCAGGTAGGAAATGTTCCCCTCGCCTGTGGTTTCTCCGTATTGTCGGAGATGTACGGTGCTGACGATGGTGAAGTTCTCCGGTTTAGCCTCGGAGAAGGGCGCCTTGTCCGTCACGAGATATTCTCCGAAAGCGCGGAAATCGACGGCAGGATGATAGTTCATCGCGGGATCGATTCGCCGGAAGGCGGGACGGGTCTGCGGACCGGTCGAACCCAAATTCTGATATAAATACTTTATGTTGTCGGAGTTGCCCGAGAAGTCGCGCCATTCCTGCACTTCGCCGGTAACGCCGTCGATGTCGAGGGAAGAAGGCTCGTCGGCTTTAAGCCACATCCGCATGTCGGACGACACGCCGCCGGGCGACTTTTCAGCGTATGCGAAAGCAAGATAGTCGCCGTTGTTAATGGTGACGGTCGCGGCAACATTGTTTCCGTCGAAACGATAAATGCGAGTGCCGCCGGAAGATCCGGCGGGGAAAGCCGGATTGGAGGAGACCAGAAGATATTCGGCTTTAAGTCCGCCGGCAAAAACGTTCGCGACAAACGAAGACGCGGGGCCGGTGGTTCTTGCTCTCAGGACTGTGGCGTGACGGTAGTCGAGAGCCGCAGCCAGACTGCCGCCGGCAAACGCCGTTCCGGCCGGATAGGAATAAACCACCCTGTTCGCATTGTTCGACACAATGCCATTGGAACCGAACATCAGGAATTGACCGTTGGAGAGCGTGCTTTCGTTCTGGCTGTTGAGTGCCGGAAGAGCAGGGTCGCCCAGAAAGACGGTTATCTTTTCGGACGAACCCTCGCTCAGGGATTGTTTTTGATAGAGCGCGAAAGCGTCATCGCGTCCTATGCCGAACACGTTTTTGCAGTAGCCGGTATAGCCCGCGGCGCTGGCGCTCCATATAACCGTTCCGTCGGACGACTTCCATTCGGGCTGAGACAGCGAATCGAGAGTTTGCCCGTACTTGACGGCGAGATAGGTATTGATCTTGTTCACGTCGTCGGGAGCGAAGTTCGAGCCGGCGGGCGTAGAGAGAATGATTATTTCCTGAATGTCGCCGCGATAGACGTCGTCGCTGGAGGCGTTCTTCACTCCGATGATAGCTTTGGTGGTTGTGGAGGCGGTGATGGGGCGCGAATAGACGTTGATCGGCGACGGTCTGGCATTGTACCATACCGCCTCGTTGGGAGGTGTCAGTGCGGCACAATTGGGATCCGTGCCGCGGTCGAAGCTCATTATTCCGAAGCGCTTTTCGAGAGGCAGGGCCGGAGCGCGAAGCGCGACATTGCTGCTGGCTCCGCATCCGGAGTAGTATGCCTCCGTCGAGGGGTCGTTGGTCCATCCTTCGGCGGAATAATTCTCGCGGTAGGAGAAAACATTTCCGTAGTTGTTCCCGTTCTTGTAGTCGAACCTCGTGACGTGGAACGAGCGATAACGTCTGGCGGAGGAAGCCTCGGTCGCAAAATTGCTCGACGACACGAGCTTTGTCGGCGCGCCGCTCGCTCCGAAGCGAAGAGCGGGATGGTAGTTCATCCCGTCGGCGCTGTAAATCGGAACAGCCTCGCTGTCGCGCTGCACGAAGTCCATAGCCGCGCCCGACAGGTTTTGCCAGCGGCGCAGAGCGGTGCCGGCGGCGGGTTCGTTGCCCGGCTGCACGTCGTCCGCCTTAAGCCAAAGCTCCAGAGTGTTCGACGCACTGAGACCGGGACCCTCGTTCGGGGTGACGAAACCTATATATTGATAGGTGTTGTCTATTTGAACGCCGGTAGCGATACCGTTAGTCACCGGATAAATTCTCGTGTTTGCCGGCGCGAAAGTCGGCGAGGCGGAAACCAGAACATGCGTTGCGTTCAGTCTGACTCTCAGTCCTACCGTCAGACTTGCGGCACCGGAAAGATTGGTTTTATAGACCAGCTTTTGCCTGCGGCTGAAGGCAGCGGTCGATGCTCCATTTTGAAAGCCCGTGCCGGCGGGATAGGAATAGCTCTCAAAACCGTTCAACATGTTCGACCCGAAAGCCAGATAGGTTTTATCGAGGGCGAACGTTTCGGTGTTTTGCGCGTTGAGCGTAAAAATAGTGTTCCCCAGAAAGGCGGCGAGAACGTCGTCCTCGACGGATGCAGACTGTTTCTGATTCAGTCCGGTAACGTCGTCGCGTCCCAGAGCGAAGACATTGCCGGTGTAGCCCGTGCTGGACGCCGCAGTCCAAACCGGATTGCCGTCGGAGTTTACCAGAGTGGGGCTTTCCGGATGTTGCCCGTACTTTATCATCAGATAGGAATTAATCTTGTGGACGTCGGCATCGGTAAAACTCGAACCGGAAGGCACGGACAGCAGGATAAACTCCTGAATGTCGCCGGTGAACCTCGTGGCAACCGCAGGCGTTGCGTTTCTGGCGCCTAGCAGCGCGGTGGAGGCGCCGTTGGGAACGCTTCGCGGAGTGACAGTGCCGGACAGCGCGTTGCGATAAATCTTTCCCCCGCTTCTGTCCGCGCCGACCACTCCGTAGGTTTTTCCGAGAGCGCTGACAAAGCTGATGGCCGTGCCGTGGAAATAGGCATCGTTGTTTCGTCGCCATCCTTCGTCGTAAACGGCGCCGTCCCGATAATTGAACACGCAGGAATAGTCCGCCAGCGCAGTTCTTCGCGCCACCCAGAAAGTCATGTAATTACGTCCGCCACTTCCGCTCGAAGTCGTGAAGGTGTTTCTCGACTTGAGACTGGCGGCGCTGAAATAGACAGAGGGATTGAAATTCATTCCCGCGTGACTATAAATAGGAGTGGGAGCAGTGACACTCGTCTGGATGAAATCGCGCGAAGTCCCTGCCAACGATTTATTGTCCCATACCGTAACGGCAACATTGTTGCCTGTAATGGCGTTTTCGCGCACCTCATCGGCTTTAAGCCATATTTCCGTTTGAAAGCCGGTACCGAAATTTTGTGCTCGAAGTCCTGAGACAAATCCAAGGCAAAAAATCGAAACCAAACAAATACCAGCGTAAAATCTTTTCATAAATACCGTACTTTAAAGTTTTCGAATCGTCAAAATGTTTCTTTAAGTTTTATGCTCGCCGTATTAAATTTTAAGTATCGTTCCGTGTATTGTAAGCTCATTTTTTATTACGCCCGAACATAAAACCGCTGCAAAGGTAGTAAAGATAAACGTTAATATGTGTTAACAAAACACAACGTATTTGCGCTATTTTTACGCTTTCGCGCTAATATTGTCTTATTAGCAAACACATTAAGATTAAAATGCGAATACTTTAGTTGTGTTAAAATTTAATCTTTTAACTCTATAATCTTAAATTTAACATTTCAAACACTGAATTAACATTTTTCGAGAAGGAAAAGATAATAGGGTTTAGGGTATGGGGTATAGGGTGGGGTGTCCAAAATACGGGGGCAAGTCTTAAAATCTTCCTCCCGTTTTTCACCGCGTTGCGGTGTTTTTTATAAACGCTAAGGGCGCAGAGGCTTCGCCGCGGGCGCAGAGGCTTAGCGGCCGTTGGGGCACACACAGCGCAAAGGACGCGAAGCCCTTGCGCCCTCTGCGAAGCCTTTGCGCCCCTTGCAGTAAAAAACACCGCAACGCGGTGAAAAATAGGAGGAAGATTTTAAGC
>JAITHX010000003.1 GCA_031279735.1 Prevotellaceae bacterium | reverse complement strand
CTTTTTCCACACAATTCCCGGCAGAACCCTTTCTTTCAATTACGAATTACGAATTACGAATTACGACCCGCTTCGGCTGTACGTCCGCAGTCGTAATTCGTAATTCGTAATTCGTAATTGATATGTCCGAAGCCGGTCGTAATTCGTAATTCGTAATTGATATGTCCGAAGCCGGTCGTAATTCGTAATTCGTAATTCGTAATTGATTTGTCCGTCAGGCAATTCATAATTTATAATTCATAATTCATAATTAGATTACCCCTTTATTTTTCCATTTGCCCGAGAAGTAATAGATGAGGACACCGAAGAATCCTATCGACCAGCCCATTGGTATTGCCCACCATACGCCGGAGGCGCCCATGTCGGTATATTCCGAAAGAACGTAAGCTATCGGGAGGCGCACCAGCCACAGCGAGAACAGCGTGACGAACATCGGCGTCAGCGTCGCGCCGGCTCCGCGCAGCAGACCGTTGATGACGAACATCGACGAAAACACTATGTAGAACGAACACACTATCACCAGATATTCCTTGCCCGTGGCCACGATAAGCTCGTAGCCCTGTTCGCTTTCCTTTACGAAAAACTTCATGATGTCCTCTCCGCCGACCACCACCGCCGCCATCATCGCCAGACATACCGCGCTCGACATGACCAGCGTGCCGTAGAGACCGCGATTGATGCGAGCGTAGTTTTTTGCCGCGAGATTCTGTCCGGTGAACGCCGACAGCGCAGCCGAAAAGTTCATTGCCGGCATGGAAATGAACGTGTCGATGCGGCTTGCTACGGTGTATGCCGTCATCACTTCGACGCCCATGCCGTTCACTATCGAAACCAGAGCCAGCCCGCCCAGCGCGACGAACGTCTGCTGGAAGCCCGACGGAAGCCCTATCCGCAGCGCCTGCGCGAATATTCCGCCGTCGAAGCTCAGGTTGCGAAAGGTGAATTTCAGAAGCTCGTGCCGGGCGTTCAGATAAACGAGCGACAGGACGAACGAGATGCAGAACGAGATGAATGTCGCCCATGCAACTCCTCGTATTCCGAGATCGAGAACAACGACAAACAGCAGGTCGAGAGCCAGATTCAGCGCCGTGGCGATGAACAGGAAATAGAGCGGACGCACCGAATCGCCAATGCCCCGCAGCGAGGCGGAGACGGCGTTGTAGCCGAACATGGCGAACAGTCCGAACATGTTGATGGTAAGAAACGTCTGGGCGTCGTCGAGAAGATTGTCGGGAACTTTGGTAAGGCGCAGCACAGAACGGGCGAAGATCACGCCTATGCCGCCGAGCAGCACTCCCGCCGCAGTGAGAAACACGAGCATGGTGTCCGATGCGCGCTTCACCATGTTGTAGCGACGCGCGCCGAAATATTGCGAAATCACCGCCGTGCCGCCTATTCCTATGCCCATCACCAAGGCTATCAGCGCAAACATGATATGGAACGATGCTCCTACCGCCGCCATGGCGTCGGCTCCGACGAAATTGCCCACTATTGCCATGTTGACGATTTGAGCCGCCTGCTGAAACACGTTGCCTATCAGCATGGGCACGGTGAATCTCAAAATAAGTCGGCTTTCCTTTCCCTGAGTTAAATCCGTCATTTTCTTAATATGTCGAACGCCGGTTTTGCCGGCGCAAAAAACGACGGCGGTGCGAAACCGCCGTCATAGTAAACTTAAAATAATAATATAATAAAAAATAATATTCTATGGTTAAGGAACGTCCACCGCGTTGAGAATGGAGGTGATGATATCGACGCTCGTCACATTTTCGGCTTCCGCCTCGTAGGACAAACCGATACGGTGACGCAGCACGTCGTGGCACATTGCCCTCACGTCTTCGGGAATCACGTATCCGCGGCGTTTCACGAAGGCGTAGGCTTTCGCTGCCGTCGCGAGACTGATGCCCGCGCGGGGCGAAGCTCCGTAGGCGATGAGAGGAACGGTGTTTTTCAGTCCGTAGTCGGCGGGGAAGCGGGTGGCGAACACGATGTCCACGATATAGCGTTCTATCTTTTCGTCCATATAGACTTGCCGGACGACTTCGCGGGCGCGGACGATTTGCTCCGGCGACACGACGGGCTGAGGCGTCGCGGGAGGTTCGCTTATGTTCCGCCGGATGATTTTCATTTCCTCCTCCTTGTCGGGATATGTCACCACAACTTTAAGCATAAAGCGGTCAACCTGCGCTTCGGGCAGCGGATAGGTGCCTTCCTGTTCTATGGGGTTTTGCGTTGCCATCACGAGGAAGGGTTCGGGCAGCCGGTAGGTCGTGTCGCCGATGGTGACTTGACGTTCCTGCATGGCTTCGAGCAGTGCGCTCTGCACTTTTGCGGGCGAGCGGTTGATTTCGTCGGCAAGCACGAAATTGGCGAATATCGGACCCTGACGCACTGTGAATTTCTCGGTTTTCTGACTGTAAACGAGCGTTCCGACGAGGTCGGCGGGCAAGAGGTCGGGGGTGAACTGAACGCGACTGAATTTGGCGTCGATGGTTTTCGCCAGCGTAGTAATCGCGAGGGTTTTCGCCAGACCGGGTACGCCTTCGAGGAGTATGTGCCCGTTCGACAACATTCCGATGAGCAGACTCTCGGACAAGTGTTTCTGACCCACTATCACCTTGTTCATTTCGATGTTTATCATTTCGACGAAGGAACTCTCCATCTGAATCTTCTCGTTGAGTTCCCGAATATTTACCGTTTCATTCATTATTCTACTATATTCTACTATATTCTACTATTAACCTGTTTCAGGGCGCGAAGTTACAAACTAATTCTTAATTCCCCTTCGGTATTCGGATATTCGCGGGACTGACAAGCAGGTAATGAGTTTTTTTACCGCTGTCGTCCACCGACAGCATTCCCTTGCTCACCAGATCCTGCAAATCGCGCAGAGCGGTGTCGGTAGAACAGCCGGCGAGTTTTGCATAAGCCGAAGTGCGCAGAAATTCAATGCTTTTTCCATAGTTGCCGTATAAATGATTGATAACTGAACGCTGGCGCGCGTTAACCGGAATTTCCCTGTTTTTATCCCAAAAGCGGGCTTTATCCAAAATAATCTTCAATGTTTGTTCGCTTTCAAGCAGGGCGCGTTCAAAACAGTTGAGAAACCATTCCAGCCAGAGCGTTATGTCGCCGTCGCCGCGCTGCGTTCGCTCGATTATGTCGTTGTAGCGGCGATGTTCGCCGTAAATCCTGTTGGACATGCTGTAGAAGCGAATCGGACTATTGTCGCCGCGTGCCAGCTGCATGTCCATTATCGCTCGCGCAATGCGTCCGTTGCCGTCGTCGAACGGATGAATGGTGACGAACCAAAGGTGTGCGATGGCGGCTTTTAGAATCGGGTCTATCGAAACGGCGCGCGCTCCGCTGCCGCAGTCGGCGTTGAACCATTCGAGGAATTTTTCCATTTCCGCCGGCACTCTTTCGGGTTCAGGCGCCGCGAAATGCACTTTTTCACGCCCCAATGCCCCCGACACCACTTTCATTCCTACGGAACGGTAGCGCGCCACATCTATTTTCGTCACCCCTCCGTAGCCCGACTGAAACAGCGCGTTGTGCCAGCCGCACAGCCTCTCGCGCGACAGCGGTTCGGCAAATCGCTGCGTGGCGTCGAGCAGCATGTCCACGATGCCGTCAACATTGCGCGAAGCGGCGACGAACTCTACGTTCTCTATGCCCATTTTCCGCGCGATAGACGAGCGTACCTGTTCCGGGTCAAGAAATTCGCCTTCGATTCTCGATGTATCCACGGCATCCATTGTCAATGAAAGGAGCGTTGCCTCCTCTGTCAGCGGAAATCCCAATGCGTCCAGCCGTCCCAGCAACCGTCCCTGTAAATGTCTTGTATTTCCGAGAATAGCCGACAGCTTTCCGCTGTCCCATCTGAAATCCGTCCAATTGTTTCTTTCGTGTATAGACATAATGCACCGCAAATTTTGCGGCGAAATTACGGCTTTTTCACCGCAATTCAATACGGACTGATAGACGTATTAAAATACGAACCTTCGTCATTCGGAGTTCCGAGAGTTAAAAAACAAAAGAAAAGAGTTAAAAAAAATGAAGGAATGAAGCGGGAAGAGCTGAATCTTAATTTCATAAATCGCATAAGGCAGGCATTATAGCAAAAATGGGGATGTGAAAATAACGTTTGCAGCGAACTGCCGGTGTTTTGCCGATTGAAAAATAGTTGGTAACCTTGCACTATGTTTTACGGAAGTAAGCAGATATAACTTAAGACAAATACGGAAATTATGGATATTGGCGTTCAATTTGAAAGAGACAAACTGGGAATAAATATGAAAAACGAATGGATATGTTATTCCTATAAGGATATATTCGAAATTAGTTCGGATTGTAAGCGTACTGTAATACAAATGTCCACCGGTAGAGTACATAGAGTGGACGTTCCCCTGAAAATATTTGAAGAAAATCTTCCTGTGATTTTTTTCAAATACAGAAAAAGCGGAATAATTAATTTGGCATATATAAAAAGGCATTATATCGAAGACAAAAAAAAAACAACCTTGTTGCGAATCATAGCGATAGTGTCTTGTCAGATATTTTTTGCGTCTGCCTTTGCTCAGCATAATGTCAAAGGAGTGGTTACGGATACAAATTCAGTTTCGATAGCGTATTTCAATGTGGAAGTACTGAGTATTGACGATTCTTCGGTAGTGAAGGGCGGAACATTCGTCAATGGTGAGTTTGCGTTCGACAATTTGGCGGAGGATAAATATTACCTGAAAATTTCAAGTCTCGGTTATTCGCCCTTAATTACCGAATTAGATGCCAAATCATTGAATAAAAATACATTTCAGCTGAAACATAGTAAAATACAGCTTGACGAAGTTGTTATTGGCGCTCGTATGCCAAAGATTAAAAACAGGACGGACGGATTCGTGATTGAGATTGAAAATTCATCGCTGGGTGATGCCGGAAATGCTCTGAATGTACTTGGGCGAACACCATTCGTTATCATCGACAGATTGACCAGCGAAATTACGGTTGCGGGGAAGGGTAACGCGATTATCCGGATCAACAACCGAAGAGTCGCGAATCAAGAACTTGAAATGCTTAATTCTCAAGACATAAAACAAATTGAGGTTATAGAAAATCCATCGGCAAAGTACGAAGCCGAAGGACACAGCGTAATCAATATCATTACGCGAAAAAATCGGGATTCCGGAATAAACGTCAGCTTGCAGTCAAATTATACGAGGGGAAGACATAACAGCGCTAAATTTCAGGGCAGTTTGACGTATGTAACGAACAAGATCGTTCTATTTTCTCAATATGGCTATACTCATAGAAACAGCGAGGGATTCAATTTTTCCGACGAACATTATGAAAAGGCAGGTTATTCATTTCATTTAAAAGAATTCGACTTAAACAATGAGTATAAAACCAGGCTTAATAACTATTCGTTGGGAATCAGTTACAATCCTGCAAAAAATCACTCCTTGGGTTTAAAATATGACGGATATTTCGGAAACGTTTCTCATTATACTGTTCGACAAATAGAAGCGGAACGTAATGCAACGAACATTCCGGATGAAACGATGAAAAACGAGGGTGCCGATCGGCGACGTTATAACGGGATGAATTTTAATTACAATTTTGCAAACGGAGGTTATGAAATATCAATTGTCGGCGATTATATTTCGTCCGTCAAAAATTCGTCCGTCAAGATCAATGAAACCGATAAAGAGAATACTTACAGTAGAGAAAGAGTAAACGACTGGGATGCAAAATATGATTTGTTCTCGGTGCAGATAGATGCCAAATTTCCGATCGCATCTCTCAAGTCCTCTCTTGAGGCGGGACTCAGGGCATCGCTTGTAAAAAGCGAAAATGACAACAGATTTATGAATTTGGTCGGCGGCGCATATATTAAAGACGACAAATTCAGCGGTATTATATTCTTTGATGAAACAATAGCAAGTTCCTATTTTTTACTGAAGTGAACGGATTCATGAAAATGATTTTTTTCCGAGTTTATTGGTTTCTTACAGTGCAGGCAATGATTTGTCTTTCCGACTGTCGTATTCGAAGAGAATCACGCGCCCATCGTATGAATCATTGAACAACAGTTTAATCTATACAAATATATATTCCGTAACTCAAGGTAATCCATATCTAAAACCGGCAATATACAACACCATTTCATTTTCGACCCAATTAAAAAAACTTAATCTGTCGGTTAATTTTTCACACATGAAAAATCCCAGCGAACTATTGTACTTGAATGATTCGATACAAATTGAAAAAAAGATAGTTAAACGTGTGAACACCAAAGATAAGCTAATTTTGTCATTTAACACTAACTATTCGTTTACATACAAAAAATGGACAATTCAACCGTTTTTCAATGTAAATTTCAGCAAACGCGCGATTGTCGATGATGGAATAACATACTCCGTCAACTATCCCGGAATATATCTGAGTTTTCGAAACAATCTACTGCTTTTAAAGTCTCTGGAAATGGATTTCGATCTTACGTACAGCAAATCGGCATCCGGTTTCAAAACAAATAACGATCAGTATGAATTTAATCTCTCCGTTCGTAAAAAATTGTTTAAGGACAAATTGATTGTTCAACTTTACGGAAACTACATTCCCTCAAAATGGGGGCAACTCATGGATTATAGTTACAAATACATTGATTTTGTATGGGATGGAGACGATAGAAAGCAAATCGGCATAAGCATCAGGTATAACTTCAACACGACAAAGCGTCAATTCAGATCGAAAGTGTCGAATGAAGAAGAACTCAAGAGAATGTAATTGAGCATGAAAAACAAATGAAAATATTACCGTTTTTTTTGTCGTTTATCCTTGTCGGAATCGAAACCGACTGTTGGGGACAGTACAATTGCGAGGTCGTTTTCGAGAAGAACAGTCCATGTTGTAAAGCCTGCGAAATGCTGTACCGCGACACGAAAGGCAGAAGAGAGGGCGTTCAGGGCGCCCGTGAAAGTATAATGGTGTGTGATTCTGCGATTGCACTGTGTCCCGATTTCGCGGAACCCTACTACATAAAGGCTATCCCGTATCTGAAACGGGGCGAATTTTGGAAATGGAAACCAATTATAGACAAGGCAGTAGAATGTGACACCGTGGAATATATCGGTTATCGCGGCGGCGCCCGTTTCATGTTTTTGCGGGATTACGGCGGAGCAATTGCCGATATAGAGTGGTTAAAGAGCAGGAACGTGCCTGTCGGAACAATATATAACGGGGATTATTCGCTGGAATGTATTTTGGCGCTCAGTTATCGCGGTATGGGCGACACGCTGAAGGCGATTGAGATACTGCAAAAACACGTGTTGTCTGAACGCAGGGGATATTACGATTACTATCATTTGGGAGTAATGCTTTTCCAAGTGAATCGTCCGCACGAGGCGGAAGAAGTTTTGCGACGGCAAATCTCCTTGTATCCGTTTGCCGACGCATATTATTATATTGCTTTGGCTTACAGAAACATGTTCGACTATCGGGCTTTTGCCGACAATATGAAACGGGCGCATGAATGTTACGAAAACGGGATATGTTTGCCAGGATCGGGCAGTTATATGGACTATCCCGACAAAATCTACCTGAAGCAAATTCATAATTTATAATTCATGACCTATCTTTGCGGAGATAATTTTAAATAATGTACAGAACAATGCATAAGGAACATAGAGAGATAGCGCTGAAGAGCGGCAGAGAAGAATCGCTGAAACGGTTTCATCCGTGGATATTCTCGGGGGCAATCAAAAGCATAGATGGAGCGATAGAAGAAGGCGAGCTTGTGACCGTTCGTTCGCACGCGGGAGAATTTGCGGCGAAGGGACATTATCAATCAGGCTCTATTGCAGTCAGAATACTGACTTTTGCCGACGAAGAAATAAACAAGCGTTTCTTTGAAAACAGGATACTTGAGGCATATTCGCTGCGCGCGAAACTGGGACTCGCGGGAAACGAAAACACATCAGTCTATCGACTTGTGCATGGCGAAGGCGATTCCCTGCCCGGACTGGTTATCGACGTTTACGACGACGTTGCGGTGTTTCAGGCTCATTCGCTCGGTATATGGAAATCGAGGGAACAGATAGCCGAAGCCCTGACGGAGATTTGTTCGGGGATAAAACACGTGTATTGCAAGAGTTCCGCTACGCTTCCCCGCTCGGCGGAAACGGCTGGCGCCGACTGCTGGCTGCTCGGCGGACGAAGTTTTCCGATTACGGTGCGCGAAAACGGCTATCTCTTTGAAGTCAATCCGGCGGAGGGTCAGAAGACGGGCTTCTTCATCGATCAGCGGGAGAATCGCCTTCTCCTTCAGAAATATTCGCGAGGAGCTTCGGTGCTGAATCTCTTCTGCTACACGGGCGCTTTTTCGGTGTATGCGGCGAAGGGAGGCGCAGCGAAAACGCTGTCCATCGACAGCTCGACAAAAGCCGTGACCGCCGCAGCGCGAAACCTCGAACTGAATATCAACGACGTATCGAATCATCGCTGTATCGCCGCCGATGTGTTCGACGGTCTGAGAGCCGACAACGGAACCTACGATCTGATAACTGTCGATCCCCCAGCCTTCGCCAAACATCACGATGCCCTCAAAAACGCATTGCAGGCATACAAGAGATTGAACGTGCGAGCAATCGAAAAACTTGCGAAAGGAGGAATACTGTTTACTTTCAGCTGTTCGCAGGCGGTGAGCAAGCAGCAGTTTCAGCAGGCTGTCTTTTCAGCCGCCGCCATAACCGGACGTCGCGCAAGCATCCTGCATTGGCTCGATCAGTCGCCCGATCATCCCGTTAGTCTTTATCATCCGGAAGGGGATTATCTCAAGGGGATGGTCATAAAGCTGTTATAAGGCAGTTATACAATTGTTTTATAATCTGGTTCCTCTTCCGATAATCGCCGTGAACGCATATATGCAGGCGAATAGAAGCAGAAGGATTTTCAGGGTCAGGGACAGGCAGCGAAGAATAGAGACATCGATCATTGCTTTGACGGAGAGAAAGAGCAGGACGACGGAATAGGCCAGCCCGAACGGAAGGAGATAGTGGCGGTGGTCGAACAGCATGCTGAGAGAGTAGCACCACACGAGAGGGAAAAAGGAGTAAACAAGCATGTTGAAGTTCGATTCCCAGTTTATTTTACGTATCAGTTTGAAGAATCGCATCAGTACGGAGGCGATCATGCACGATAGAAACGGAATGAAAATCTCCGACACCCATTCGGCGTTCTTCGCTATCGAGGACAAACCCGCAAACAGACATCCCGCAAACAGAAAGAGTAAGGTTTCGAGCGCGTAGCCCGATTCCTTCTTCATTATCCTCCATGTTTGGAGCGGAGAGAGAATTATGCCCTTGATTCTGTCGGCAAGTTTCGCAGAGTAAAAGACCATTTAATCGTCGGCAATGAGCGTTGCAAAAAAGAGAAGAGAAGTCAAATGACGTTTAAGTGTTCAGTTCAGAAATAAAATTAAAACCGACTTCCCTTCTCATGAATCCAATGTGCGGGGCGGGCAGGTTAGAACGACTTGGCTATCGCAATGAAATCGTCAACCTTAAGCGAAGCGCCGCCTATCAGTCCGCCGTCCACGTCGCTGTTCGAGAACAGGGCGCGGGCGTTGCCGGGGTTGCAGCTTCCGCCGTAGAGTATTGCCGTTTCGAGAGCTTTGTCGCCGAACTTCTCGAAGAGCGTCTTGCGGATGAAGGCGTGCATTTCCTGCGCCTGTTCAGGCGAAGCGGTTTTGCCCGTTCCGATAGCCCAAACCGGTTCGTAGGCTATGATTGTTTTCGCGAAGTCCTCGTCCGAAAGATTGAATAGAGTGTTGCTCAATTGAGTTCGCACCACGTCGAAATGGGCGCCGCTTTCCCTTTCGTTCAGTTTCTCGCCCACGCAGAATATGGGCGTCAGGCTTTCGGCAAGGCACAGCGTCAGTTTCCTGTTGAGTGTCGCGTCGGTTTCGCCGTAGTATTCGCGGCGTTCCGAGTGTCCCAATATGCAGTATTTCGCTCCCGTGCCGGCTATCATCGCTGCGGAGACCTCGCCGGTGTAGGCTCCCGACTTTTCGCTTGCGCAGTTCTGGGCGCTCAGTTGCACTGCCGAGCCTTTCAGTTTGTCGGCAACTTTTGTCAGATGCGTGAATGGAGGAGCGACGATGAGCAATACTCCGTCTGTTTCTCCCGAACGTTCAGCAACCGCCGCGGCAAGTTCTTCGCCCTGCTCTGCGGAAGTGTTCATTTTCCAGTTGCCTGCTACAATTTTCTTTCTCATTGTTATAGATACTTATTTTATTTCGTTTCGTTTCGTTCGTTCGTTCGTTCACTTGAACTGGAACCAGTCGAGTTCGAACATGTCGTTGCCCTTGCCGGAAAAGTTGAGCCAGAGCGCATGTACGCCCTTAAAGGGTTTGTCGAGCTTTTTGCGGACGGTGATTGCGCCGCCGGCTTCGATTCGCGCCGGTATTTCCACTGTTGTTTTCTCGCCGAACCATGTGCGCCACGGGTAGTCGAGAGCGAAAGTGATGCTTCCGCCGTTCCAGCCCGGCTTGACATGGATTGTCAGGCTGTCCGTTCCTTCGCCGAAATCTATGTATTTATAGCCGGCCTTGTCTTCGTTGCGTATGTTGGTCAGCACTTCGTTGTCGGGAGCGCAGGCTTTGATGTAGGCATTCCCGATGAGCAGACATGCGCGTTCGGCGTCCATTTTCTTTCTTGCGTCTATGGGTCCGCCGGCGCCCTGAGTGGTCATTTCCACCTCCGGGATGCTGCCGTCGGGATTAAAGCGTATCGGTTCGATGCAGGGTTTGCGCATTGCGAAGTTGTTGTGCGTCGAGCGGTGGTAGAAGACATACCATTGACCCTTAAACTCGACCAGCGAACCGTGGTTTGTCCAGTTCGACGGGTCGGAATGATCGTCGTCGATAATCACGCCCCGATAGGTGAACGGACCGAAGGGGCTGGCGGCGGTCGAATAGCCGAGACACGAGGGGCGACTTGCGCGGCTCACGTCGGCATACAGAAAGTAGTAGATTCCGTTGCGCTTGATCATATAGCCGCCTTCGTGGAAAAAATGTTCGCCTTCGGTGAGTATGCTGTCGCGAATCGTCGCGGTGTCTATTTCGGTCATGTTGGGTTTCAGTTTCGCCATTTTCGCGGAGAACTGTCCCCAGATGTAATACGCCTGACCGTCGTCGTCGATAAACACGCAGGGGTCTATTCCGTTCTTGCCGCCGAGATTGATCTTCTTGCCGTTGCGGAACGGACCGACAGGCGAGGCGGAAGTGGCGACGCCCTCTTCCCAGTTGCTCGAACAGAAATAGAGATAATACGTTCCGTCCTTGTAGCGGCAATCGGGAGCATACAGCAGTTCGTCGTTGAACGGCACCTGATCGTTTTCGCCTGCCGAGGCGAAGGCGTGCCGGGCGATTTCCCATGTTTTCATGTCGGACGACGAAAGAACATGATATTCCCGCGAACAGTAATAGTTGGTGCTTTCGTCCTTTGAGCCGTAAACATAGATTTTCCCGTCCTTCCAGACATGAGCCGAAGGATCGGCGATGTAGGTTCCGGGAGGGACGATGGGGTTTTGCCCCCGCGCCGACACGAGCGCGAGGGCGAAAACCAAACCGAGCGGGATACGACTGTTTTTCATTCAGCTAATCCCCGTTTAGCGAGTAAGTGGCGAATATCGGGGTCGGCTCCGCGAAACGCCTTGTACATTTCCTTCGGGTCGCCCGTGCCGCCCTTTTCGAGTATGTTCTTTCGGAACGATTTGGCGATGTCGGGGTTGAATATGTTGCCGCTTTCCTTGAAGGCGGCGAAGGCGTCGCTGTCGAGCAGTTCCGACCAGATATAACTGTAATAGCCCGACGAGTAGCCGCCGGAGAAAATATGCTGGAAATAGGAAGTGCGGTATCTGGGGGCGATTTGCGGGATGAGACCGATGGAGTTCATTTTCTCTGCCTCGAAGGTTTTGGTGTTGACGGGCGTCCTGTCGGTCAGCGTATGATAGTTCATGTCGAGAATCGAGGCGGCGAGATACTCCACGGTGGCGAATCCCTGATTGAACTTCGACGCCGCGTCCATCTTGGCTACCAGAGCGTCGGGGATAATTTCGCCCGTCGTGTAATGTTTGGCGTAGAGGTTCAGCATTTCCTTCTCGAAAGCCCAGTTCTCCATTATCTGCGAGGGCAGTTCGACGAAGTCGCGGGGTACGGAAGTGCCGGACAGAGAGTAATACTGCGTGTTGCCCAGCAGTCCGTGCAATGCGTGGCCGAACTCGTGGAAGAAAGTTTCCACCTCGTCGGGCGTGAGGAGCGCGGGAGTGTCGCCCACCGGACGCGAGAAGTTGCAGACTATCGAAATGACGGGCGGGATGCGCTTGCCGTCCTTTCGCGAAGTCTTTCTGTAGGAAGTCATCCATGCGCCGCTGCGCTTCGAATCTCTGGGATGAAAGTCCATGTAGAGCAGACCGAGATGCGAGCCGTCGCGATCCTTAACCTCGAACGCCATGGCTTCGGGATGATACAGGGGAACGTTTTCCACGCGGGAGAACGACAGTCCGTAGAGTTTGCCGCAGAGCGCAAAGATGCCTTCGCGCACGTTTTCGAGCTTGAAATAGGGGCGCAACGCTTCGATGTCGAGAGCGTATTTCTGTTTTCTCACCTTTTCGGCATAGTAGCGCCAGTCCCACGCTTCGAGTTTCGCGCCCGGAGCCTCTTTGTCTATGAGAGCCTGCATTTGAGCGGCTTCGCTTTTAGCCACCTTGAGAGCGGGTGCCCAGAGCTTGTCGAGAAAGGATTCGACAGTTGCGGGAGTCTTAGCCATAGTCTCTTCGAGTATGTATGCCGCATGACAGGCATAGCCCAGCAGGGCGGCTTTCTCGGCGCGCAGGGCGGCTATTTCGGCGGCTCCGGCGTTGTTGTCGAGATTGTCGGCGTTGTCGCACTTGTTGACGTAAGCCTTGTAAACCTGTTCGCGCAGCTGCCGGTTGTCGGCATATTGCAGAAAAGGTATTGCGCTGGGATTGTGCAGCGTGAAGCACCATTTGCCTTCCGCGCCTCTGGCTTTGGCTGTTGCGGCTGCCGAGGCTATGAGCGATTCGGGCAATCCGGCGAGTTCTTTCCTATTGGACACAGTGAGCAGGAACTTGTTGTTCTCGGCGAGGAGATTCTGTCCGAAGTTAACCGTAAGCACCGAGAGGCGTCCGTTGATTTCGCGCAGGCGCGCCTGTTTCGCGTCGTCGAGATTGATGCCGTTGCGGATGAAAGCCTTGTAGGTCTTTTCGAGAAGTTTCGCCTGTTCGTCGTTCAGTTTGAACGACGCGCTGTTGTCGAACACAGTCTTGACGCGGGCAAAGAGCGCCTTGTTCATATAGATGTCGTCGTGGTGGAGCGAAAGCACGGGCGAAATCTGTTTGTTGATAGCCTCCAGTTCGGAATTGGTGTTGGCGGAGGTGAGATTCGAGAAAACCGTGCGAACGCGCGTAAGGAGTTCGTCGCTCTGTTCCAGAGCTTCCACAGTGTTGACGAAAGCCGGTCGGGATTTTTGCGCCACTATCGCTTCGACGTTAGCCTTCTGGTTCGCCATACCGGCCTCGAACGCGGGAACGAAGTCGGAGGGTTTGATTGCGTCGAACGGAGGAACGTTGAACGGAGTGTTGTATGCGTTGAAAAACGGATTGTCGCCCGCAGGAAGGGCGGCTTGCTCCGGAGCCTTGTCGGGGGTTCCGCAACCCGTCAATATCGCAGATACCGCAGTCATTGAGATTAAAAATTTAAAGTTCATAATGTATCCGATTAATTTAAAATGATAATTCGTTTCACTTCGAGCTGTCGTCTTTTAAGGTCGAAAACCCTCATTAGATAGATGCCCGACGCAACGCCCGACACGTCGATGCTGCCGACGGCGTTCCCGTATGTTTTTATCAGGTTGCCCGACAGCGAGTACAACTCTATGCGCGACGTGCCGAGAGGTTCGTCGCCGTTCACTTCCTCGATGTAGATCACGCCGTTCGCCGGATTGGGATATGCCCTGAACTGTCCCGTTGTCGAGGAAGACTCGTCGGGAGCGGGTTCCACTGCGTCGGGCGGGAAATTGTCGGCGCGGCAGAAGATGGGACGAATCATCAGCGAGCCGTTGAAAACCGAAGGTTCCCAATTCTGCCCCATGCTATAAAACAGCTTGTCGCGCGAATTGCGGTTGCAGTCCATCCCGATATTTATAAAGCCCTCGTCGGTCTGCATCCAGCCCGCATAGAACCGGCGGCTGGCGGCAATGCGAATCGGCTCGGAGAACTTGTAGGCAACGAAGAGGTTCAGGCTGTCGCCGAACACGGGTTTAGTCGCCGGTTCGCTGTGGAGCAGTTCGCCGGGGATTCCGCCGGCGTCGTCCCAGACGGCGAGGACGAATTTGTGGCGCGCGTTCGCGTCGTTGAGTGCGCGGTTGAAGTAGAGATAGACGCCTCGGAGCGTATCGGTCTTGTACGACGAGAACGCCACCGCCGCCATGCCGCTGCCCGATCCGCTGCCGAAAAGTCCGTAGCCCACTTCGGCTGTACCGTCGTCGTAGGCGTAACAGTCTTTGAACTTATATGTCGTTCTGCTGGTATCGTTGCGCCGCAGAGCCGTTCTGAAATCCGAGAGTTCGCTGTCGGTCTCTATCAGGCTCGTCACCTCGAAGGCGGCGGAATCCTCCGTCACCGCAAACTCGTAGAGCGGCACGGGGTGGGCGAGATGGATAGTAGTGCCGTTGCGAATGTTTTCCGCTCCGGCCGAGTAGGACGCCGTTCGCCCCGCGCCTCCGTAGAGAGGCGAAATGCTGAAACTGCGCGCCACGCTCCTCGTGCCCCAGCCGAAATTCGTATAGCTCAATTCGAGCTTCATGGGGTTTTCAAACAATTCGTTTCTCGCCGCGTCAAGATGCGAAGCGGGAACGGTTTCGAAAGCCATCGCCAAACGTTTCCTCATGCCCGACAGAGCTATGTCGGGGATGTTTTCGTTGGCAACGGTTCTGTTGCGGTCGAGATACACATAGTCTATATGCCAATGGTCGGTGGCGGTGCTGCGTCCGGGAAAAGCCTGATTCACGCTGATGCTTGCATAGTTGACAAAGCGAAAGCGGAATCCGGCAGCCAGAAACGCGGGATTGTCGATTCGCAGGTCGGCTCTGAAGAACGCGGAGCCGAGACTGTCGTTCGTCGCCGTGCGCGCAACGCCCGTGAGATGATTGCGCGTTTCCAGCTCCGTAGTCGAAACAACCGAAGCCCGCCACACTCCGCGCCACCGCGCGTCGGCAGGCGAATAGAACTCGAGCACAAGCGAATCGCGGGTTTCGGGCATGTCGCCGTAGCCCTGCGGCTGGAAATAGAAACTGAGAGAAACAGAATCGCCCGGCTCGCCGGCGAGATTCAACGAAGCCGATTCGAGAGTATCGGCGGCAAATTCGAATTCGGAAGCCGATTCGTATATCTTGCCCCGACTGTCGAACGGGTCGAAAGTCGCAACCCCGACAGTGGGAGGATTTATCGCATACGTATCGTTTATAAAAACCGACGCGCCCTTGCTCCACAGTCTCGGATCGGGCGAAGTCCGCCCGCCGCCGGAAAAATCATCCATGAAGGGCAATTCGAGAGGCGCGGAAGATTTCGTTGCGGGCAGCGCCGCAACCCTTTTGTCCCCGCACAAAACGTTTTCACTCAGTCCGACAACCATTTCCTGAGCCGATATTCTCACGCAAACCATTACGAAGAAAACAAATGCCACATATTTCATTTTTCTCATAAAGCACTTAATTCTACCTGAAACAAAACGCGCAAAGTTAGTAAGAAATTATGAATTGAACGGGGTATGGGGTTAGGGTATGGCGTATAGGGTGCCAAATTGAGAACAATTTCGCGGTAAAACAAATGTTGAAAAGTCTCGGCTATGTTCGATGACACAGATTTCAATTACGAATTACGAATTACGAATTACGACCGGCTTCGGCTGTATGTCCGCAGTCGGGACGTAATTCGTAATTCGTAATTCGTAATTGAAAGAAAGAGTTCTACTGGGAATCGTGTGGAAAAAGTTTGCGTGTTTTTTCACCGCGTTGCGGTGTTTTTGTAACGCAAAGGGCGCAAGGGCTTCGCAAAGGGCGCAAGGGCTTCGCGTCCTTTGCGAAGGGCGCGCGGTTACG
>JAITHX010000168.1 GCA_031279735.1 Prevotellaceae bacterium | reverse complement strand
TTTGGGACGGAGGAATTAAAGTTGACGAAATTATTGAATCCGGACTGATTCAGTCGGGGATAGAATCCGGCTTTGAGTTCCAGCGTTCGTATCACGAGGAGGTCGTTTCTGATTCGTATTCCGGCGCCTCCGCCCCAGTAGAGATTTCTGCTGTTCAGGAGATTTTCTCTGTTCGCGGCAGTCCACCCCAAGTCGCAGAAGGCGTAGAACAGAAAACGGAATCCCAATATGGCGAACGAACTGAAAACGTCGGTTTCGGCTTTCAGCATCAAACGCTTGGTGGCTGGCGGTTCGGCTTCGCGGCTGCGGATTTTCATCGACGCGAGTTCGCCGAACGACAGGTAATAGTTTCTGAATCCGGCAACAGGCGACAGGCGCTTCGTGTAGTCTATCGACAGGAAGTTTCTTATGCTGAAAGTTCCTGCGGAATACAGCTTCGAGAACATTTCCGTTCTGAATTTCAGCACGCCTTCGTAGAGACGTCCGTCTCTATCGAAAAACGACGAAATCGCCCCCTCCGCGAAGATGCTTCCCGCCTTCAGCTTCCTGTTGAACGACGCCTTCAGCGAGGCATACAGTCCGGTTATTGCGAACTGCGACCATCGCGAAAAACCCGCCTGAATCGAAACATTGTGTCCGTAGGCGAAATTCTCGGTTTTCCCGAAATTGTTGAGCATTTGCTCGCGAAAATAACGCTGCCGGAACATGCTCAGCTGAACCAAAGCCATTTTGTTGCGCACGTGCTGGAAGATTTGGCTGTTGTCGGGACGCGGCACTTGCCGGTATTCCGGATTGCGCTCGAAAATCCGTGCCGACAGCACGTATGCGCTCCCGTGTTTCGGGGGACGAATGGCAAATCCGACAGTTGCCGAGAAATCGGAGTTGAAAGTCGGCGAAACGGAATCCCACGCAACGTATTTCAGGTTGACGGAGGATTGACGGCAGCTGATTTGTCCGAAAAAGTCGAGGTTCTTTTGCAGGGGACGTTCGATGGAGAAGCCGGTGTTTTTCGATGCAATATTGTCGGTGTGCGAGGCGCTGACATTGATGAAGGTTTTCATGAAATTGGAATAGCCGTACTCCGCGCCGAAGCCCCTTCCGCCGTTTTTGAGGTTGAATATGCCTCGCAGGGCTATGCTGTTGCCCAGACCGAGAAAGTTCCGGTCGAAGACATCGAAGTCGATTTTCGACGAAAGGTCGAGAAGCGAGCCGCCTATCGACCAGTTGTCGCGCACAACGACCGTTACGTCGGCTTCGCCTCCAGCCAGCGAATCGACGCGAATATACACGTCGTTGACATATTCCAGACGCCGCAAGAAGGCTTCGCTTGCCGCCGCCACGAGAGGGTCGAGCCTTTCGCCGCATTTGAACATCAGATTGTTTCGGATGATTACATTTCGCGTGTTTATATGCGAATTGTTGCCTGCCCGCCGCAGCAGATTGAGTTGCGGCGCGGAATCGCTGCGAACGTCATAACCGAAGGGCGGCAGCACTTTCACATTGATATTGCGGATAATCATGTTTCGGTAGGGAGCGAAGGCTTCGTCTATCGACTTTTCCTCGACGGGGGATTCCGACGGCGGTCGTCGCGTGAGCATGGAAAAGATTCGGCGACTGATTTTTTTGGACGAAAGGGCGCGCTCCATCCGGTCGTACACCGCCGAATCGGAACGGACGCGCGCCGCCGAATCGGAGTCCGGAATCCGGGCATGAAGTTCGGGAACGAAACAGAGCAGGAGGGTTATCGCCAGCATCGCGGTCAGGCTGCCGCCGCGTTCCTCTTTCCTGCTCATGCTTATGCTATGCAATTCGGACTAATACTCGAACGTACCTCTGTCGGTGCATATAGCCAGCGACTTGCCCGCGCTCTTTTCAGTTCGTCCAACCACCCGCGCCTCCACTCCGTAGCGTTCCGAGCAGGCGATGATTCGGGCAACGCAGGTTTCGGGAGCATAGATTTCCATGCGGTGTCCCATGTTGAAAACCCGGTACATTTCCTTCCATTCCGTGCCGGATTCGCTTTGAATCAGCTCGAACAGGGGAGGCACGGGAAAGAGGGCGTCCTTAACGATGCGCATGTTGTCGATGAAATTGAGCGCCTTGGTCTGTCCTCCGCCCGAACAGTGCACCATGCCGTGAATCTCGCGTCCGCAGTCGCGCAGAATGTCGCGCACTATCGGGGCGTAGGTTCTCGTGGGCGAAAGCAGAAGTTTGCCCACGGGGATGCCGTTTAGGGTGTCGGTCAGCGCTTTTCCGCCCGAATAAATCAGGCTGGCGGGCAGAGCGGGGTCGAAACTTTCGGGATAGCGAGCGGCGAGCGGATCGGCGGCAAGCACATCGTGTCGAGCGGAAGTGAGACCGTTGCTGCCTATGCCCGAATTGTATTCGGATTCATACGTCGCCTGTCCGAACGACGCCAGCCCGACGATGAAGTCGCCGGCAGCGATATTTGCGTTATCGACCGCATCGCTGCGTTTCATTCGCGCCGCCACGGTGCTGTCCACAATCACGGTTCTAACCAGATCGCCCACGTCGGCCGTTTCGCCGCCGGCGAGATACAGCCCCACGCCGAGCGCGTTCATCGTTTCGGCAAATTGTCGCGTACCCTCGATGAGGGCGGAAACAACCTCGCCCGGAACAAGCGTCTTGTTTCGCCCTATGGTTGACGACAGCAGAATATTGTCGGTAACGCCGACGCAAAGCAGATCGTCGAGGTTCATCACAACCGCATCCTGAGCGATACCCTTCCATACATCCATATCGCCGGTTTCCTTCCAATAGACGTATGCTAGCGCCGACTTAGTGCCGGCGCCGTCGGCGTGCATCACCATGCAGTAGTCAGGGTCGCCCGCGGCGACATCGGGCACTATCTTGCAAAATGATTTTGGGAACAAACCCTTATCCATATTTCTGATGGCATGGTGAACGTCCTCCTTTGAAGCGGAAACTCCGCGCTGTTCGTATCTCGAACTCATCTTTTATCTTTAGTTTTAATAATTAAATAACTCGAAACCGCATCAAACAAATCAATGAAAATCCGCATGTTTGTCGAACTTTCAGTTTAAGCGATTCCGATGCAAACATAAGCAAATCTTTGGCAATTACGAATTACGAATTACGAATTACGAATCAATTACGAATTACGAATTACGAATTACGACCGACTGCGGACGTACTGTCAATTACGAATTACGAATTACGAATCAATTACGAATTACGAATTACGGGTAATGGCGTGAATCCGTTGAAAGGTATTATTTCTGCGGTTCTGCATGGAATTGTGTGGAAAAAGTTTGCGTGTTTTTTCACCGCGTTGCGGTGTTTTTGTAACGCAAAGGGCGCA
>JAITHX010000165.1 GCA_031279735.1 Prevotellaceae bacterium | reverse complement strand
TGCGCCCTTTGCGTTACAAAAACACCGCAACGCGGTGAAAAAACACGCAAACTTTTTCCACACAATTCCATGCAGAACCGCAGAAATAATACCTTTCAACGGATTCACGCCATTACCGTTATTTCTAACACATCCCTAATTAAAGTGTCTCCGTCTCCCTCCGCCCGTCCGACAGGCATTAACCATTAACCATTAACCATTAACAATTAATTATGAACTGTCCGACTTTCCGTCAGGCAATTCATAATTCATAATTCATAATTCATAATTAATTTTCACCCTTTAGGAGGATTGACGCGCTGTTGTATTCGCCGTACTTTTGCGGCGCGAATTAAATGGTAAAAAGTATTAACGGCTCCTTTTCGCGGGGGCAAAACATAAAGTGAAATGAAAAAATCGGGTTTTATGCTTGCCGCGTGTACGGCAATGATTATGATGATGATTATGATGATGTCGCTCGACGCGGAGGGGCGGAAGGCGAAGAAAGTGAAGTATGACTTCAAGTATGACTATGTGAGCTGGTTTCACGAGGGTATGGCTACGGTGGGGATTTCGGCTTCGACTTCGGCGGCGCGTGCTGCCGACAAGGTGGCGGGGGCGATAACGCTGAGTTCGGGATCGACGTTGCTTTTCGCGAAGTACGGCGCGATAGATTCATCGGGGCGCGAGCGTATTCCTTTGAAGTATCAGTGGGTAGGGAGGTTTTACGGCGGAATTGCGCCGGTGGCGCTGAATGGCAAATGGGGTTATGCGGATACGGACGGGAACGAGCTGACGCCGATTAAGTACGATTACGTTTCGCCGGCTTTCATCGACGGTTTCGCTCCCGTCGGGATTGGCGGCAAGTTCGGGCTGGTGAACGCGAGGGGAGAGGAGACGCTTCCGGTGCGGTACGACGATGTGACGGTGTTTTCCGAATGTATGGCAGCCGTTCGCGTCGGCGACAAGTGGGGCTACGCGGACACGAGCGGCAGGGAGGTGATTCCCGCGAAATACGAAATTCCGATGCTGAACTATTTTGTTAAAAAACTGATTGCACATGCCGCAGGGAACAGTGCCGTCAATCTGGAGGAGATGAAAAACATCATGTTTTCCGCCTTTTCCGGCGGAGTGGCGGCGGTGTGCCTGAACGGGAAATGGGGCTATATCGACAGGGAGGACAAAATGGTTGTTCCGCTGAAATACGATAAGGTCAGGAAGTTCAAGGAAGGCATGGCTGCCGTGCGCATCGACGGCAGGTGGGGGTTCGCCGACATGACGGGCAGAGAGGCGGTTGCAGCGAAGTACACTTCGGTCGAGGATTTTTCGGAAGGAATGGCGGCGGTTCGCGCCGACAGGAAATGGGGCTTCGTCGATAGGGAGGGCAACGAAATCGTTCCATTGCAATACAGCGAGGTGAAGCCGTTCCGCGAGGGAATGGCGGCAGTGCGGCTAAAGGATTCGTGGGGTTTCGTGAACGCCGCCGGCGCGGAGGCGATCCCCCCGGCTTACGGCGGCGCTCTGAGTTTTTCGGAGGGAAAGGCGGCGGTGGAGACCGGCGGGAAATGGGGCTATATCGACAGGACTGGAAAAGAGGCGATAGCGCCAAAATATCGGCAGGCGTGTGATTTTTCCGAGGGGATGGCGGCGGTGTGCCTGAACAAGCGGTGGGGATTCATCGACGGCAGCGGCGCGGAGGTCATTCCAGCTATATATAGAAAGTCATACGCCGAAAATGTTATGTTCATCAAGCCGAATACCGTGTATGCCGGGAGGTTTGCCTGCGGACTGGCGCCCGTGTGGATCGACAGTGAAAAGAAATTCGGATTCGTGAATAAAACCGGCGAAATGGCAATACCGCCGCGATACCAGGCCGTATCGAACTTTTCGAACGGGTATGCGGCTGGGGCGGTGTTTCGCAAAAACATACAGGAGGTTGTGCTGGAATTGATCGATACCGCCGGCAGGATTGTCTATCCGGCGGTCCGCACCGACGACAAGAATGTGATAAACACGCTCGGCTGGTCTCCGCAGATGGGACTCAAGTTTCTCGACAGGATGTTTATGTATCTCTACGTCATTAATCCGGCGGTGAGGACGGTTGACGAGGGATGTTCGACTGCCGGCGACGATGTGTTCGTCCGCATGTCCGGCGACGGCGGGGTGAAGAGCGTGAAGTTCGGATTTTTCGGGCATTACGAGCGTCCCGATCGCTGCAAGTACCGTCCGTTCAAGTCGCGCGGCAAGTGGGGCTTTATCGACGGCGAGGGCAATCCGATGACGCATTGAAGGGATGTGAAATAAATAACTTGTAAAAAACATAATGTACAATGAAATATATGTTAATGGCAAAATACGGACAAGTCGTCGAAAAGCTGGCGAGCGTTTATGATTTATCGAACAACGCGGGCGAAGAGCGGGCGCTGGAGGCGGAACTGCTTTCCGGCGGGGCGATTGCGCGGACGGCAATACTCGCTTTCGTTCTCAAGTTCGGCGACGGAAAGTCGCCCGGATGGTGGAAATGCGTCGAGCGTTTGGTGCGGCTGATTCCGCGCTTCAAAACGGCGGATTCGGAATTGCGGCAGTCGCTTCGCCCTCTTTTGGAAATGCAAAGCGGCATCGCGGAGTACGAAATGGGGGTGAAACTCGTTGTGAGGGAAATACTGTCGGTACTCGACAAGCCGCAAGCGGCACACGGCGCGGCGCCCGCGGCGCTAAAAACGGAGAAAATCGACCGGAGAATGACGCCGGCGGCGGCAGCGGAGTTCGCGAACACAAAGCCGCTCCGGTCGTACAAATGTGCGTTTTTCGGCAACCGGATCGACGTCACGCCCGACGGAGTGGCGTTGAACGGATGGTGGTTCATTCCGTTCGGGGACATTCGGGAAGTCGTGGCATTTCCCGTTCTCGAGAGCGCGCCGGCGCGGGGCGGATGCCTGAAATTCGTTACCGACGACAATCCGAGCCTGCCGGTTCGCGACGAACATTCCTTCCATATACCCGGCGACAGAAACGGACGCGGCGCTTTTCTGATTTCGGAAAACTGCTTCTGGTTCAACTGCGGAGCGCCGCATCTGTGCGCCGGCGTCAACAGCGCGGCTGTAGAAATAAAAACGTTTGTAGAATCAAATATAAATATACAATGAAAGTGAAAGGAAAGATTATCAGGACGGCTATCCTGTGTTTGATAGCCGGAGCGTCCCTTGCGGGATGCAGCAAAAACGACGAACCGGGCGACGTTTCGGTTGCCGGCGTCATTCTGAGCGAAAGCTCTAAAACTCTGTCTCCGGGCGAAAGCTTCACGCTGACCGCCATCGTCGTGCCCGACGAGGCGACGAACAAAAAGCTCGCGTGGACGAGTTCCAGACCCGAAGTAGCCTCGGTTGCCGACGACGGCACGGTCAGCGCTCATTCGGTAGGCGAAGCGGTGATAACCGTTGCCGCCGGCAGCGGAGGCAAAACGGCATCATGCACCGTGACGGTGGAGGAATCCGAAATAAGCATGACCGCCGCCGCCGGCACGGTCAACTTGGGGGTCGGAGGCTCCGGCACTGCAACGGTGGACTGGGGCGACGGCAACAGCGAGACGGTGGAACTGCACGACGCTGCGAGGGACATAAGGCATACTTATGCCGCGTCGTCGAACAGCCGCAGGATAACCGTCAGGGGAAAGAGAATCACTATCCTGAACTGTTCCCGAAATCAGCTGACCGCGCTGGACGCAAGTAAAAGCGCAAGTCTGACGGCTTTGTCGTGCTACGAAAACAGTCTGACCTCTCTGGATTTGAGCAGGAATACCGGACTGGCGTCATTGAGCTGCCATACCAATCAGCTGACTGTTCTCGATGTAAGTAAAAATACCGAGCTACTATACTTATACTGTTCCGGCAACAAGCTGACGGCTCTGATGGTAAGCGAAAACACGAAACTGGAACAGCTGGGTTGCAGCTACAACAGTCTGAACGCTCTGGATGTAAGCCGGAATACCGGACTGCTCTACCTGAGTTGCAGCAACAACAGTCTGAGCGCTCTTGACCTCGGCAAAAATACAGCCCTGACAGATTTATCCTGCGATAACAACAAACTGAACGCTCTTGATGTCAGCAAAAATACCGGACTGACATATATGGTGTGCTACAGCAACAAACTGAACGCTCTTGACGTCGGCAAAAATACCGGACTGGCGTATTTGGATTGCCACAGCAACGAACTGAACGCTCTCGATGTCAGCAAAAATACGGAACTGATAGGGCTGTCCTGCAACAGCAACAAGCTGAAAGCTCTCTACGTCGGCGAAAATACCGGACTGGTTCGTTTAATGTGCTACGAAAACAATCTGAGCGCTCTGGACGTCAGTAAAAATATCGGACTGGAGTTTTTAAACTGCTCCTACAACGGTCTGAGCGCCGATGCACTGAACGATCTGTTCGAAAGCCTGCACGGGAATGTGATACCCGACAAATCAAAACGCATCATCTTTTACGGCAACCCCGGCGCAGACGCATGCGACAGATTCATTGCCATAGCAAAAGGATGGGATGTTTAATTACGAATTACGAATTACGAATTACGACCGGCTTCGGACATACAGCCGAAGTCGGTCGTAATTCGTAATTCGTAATTCGTAATTGTTATTATAACTCCTTTAATAGCGCATCGTTGTTTAGCACCTTGAACGAAATATATTTTGGAGCGTTAGCATAGCGCACTACGATACCTTCCTTGTCCACGCCGCCGGGGTATCTGCCTTTGGCTTTTTCCAGCAGTTCGTCGAGCGAGTAGTCGAAGCTGTCGCCCCGTTCTTCCAGAGGCACTGTTTGAATGTTCAGACTTGCGCAGATTTCGACGGCTTCGTCGTAGCCGAAATATTTGCCCGCATCCCAATCCTTGACGTCGAACACATACCATTTGACTTCAGACAGTCGCAGCCGGTTTTTCTGGATGCCGGGGCCGCATATCTCGCCGGTCAGCACGATGTTCTTTCCGTATTGTGCAAGTTTCTCTTTCAGTCCGTACTTGTACACCGGTATCCAGTAGAGGGCGCCGTCCTCGTCCTTTATCTCCTTGTTTCTGCTGCAGCAGCCTATTTTGCCGTCGATATAGTAAACGATGCAGGAGGTGCCGTCCATTTTCGTGGTGATGTAGTAGGGCTTTCCGCGCAGTTCGTCCAGCAGTTCCATTGACGACTGTATCCGAATTTCGTCCGACGCGGGGATACCGTAGGGGCGTTCGCCTATGATTGTTCCTCCGGCGGCGGCGGTTTCGGGGATGTACCATTTCTTCACTTCCAGCAGTTCGGTCACATCGTCGCCCTCTTTTAACTCCGCCAGTTCGGGAAACTGCGCGAGCGGCAGAAGCAGTCCCTGCGAAAGTTGTCCGCGCAATTTCACGGTGCGGATTCTGAAGCCGCGTCCGTTGTCGGCGTTGTCCCTGAAGGATGAAGCGCGCAAAAATTCGTAACATTCCTTTTCGGGCAGGAAACTGTCCACCTCGAAGTACACGCCCAAATCTCCCGGACTGAAGGTTCCCTTTTTTATTACGCATTGCCATCCCATCACTTGGGCGACTTCCAGAAAGTCCGAACCGGGAATAGGCGTCACGGACCTAACGACGCGAATACTTACCAGCGAACGCATACTCTCGTGGTTTTAGGGTTAACGACTGCGGAACTGTTTTTTGTCTCTTTCAACGATTCGTTACGGCGGACAAAGCGACGTCTAATTTCAATTTTATGCATATTCTGTAGTTTTTAGCGTTTTGTGTCCGAATATCCAATCGAAACACTGTGCAAAGATAGATTATACTTCCGTCGCGTTAAAATCGCGGGTTGAAAATAGGGGTTCTGCCGGGAATTGTGTGGAAAAAGTTTGCGTGTTTTTTCACCGCGTTGCGGTGTTTTTGTAACGCAAGGGGCGCAAAGGCTTCGCGTCCTTTGCGAAGGGCGCGCGGTTACGGGTCTTGAGGGCTTGACCCGCAGCCTTCGGCGACCTTGCGCAAAGGACGCGAAGCCTCTGCGCCCCTTGCGGTAGAAAAACACCGCGACGCGGTGAAGAACCGCACAATAGCAGAACCTGATTTCTTATTACAAAACCGGTACCTTCAGGGATAGGATCAACGGATTCACGCCACCACCCGGAATATTTAGTCATCCCTCTTTTACATTGTCTCTTTTTGATTCCGCAGTATTGTTTGTTTTTGCAAAAACATGCAGAGACCTGTTTTTCAATTCATGCTTTTCTTCCAAGAGAAGATTGCCGAAGAATCGCATCAGATATTCGACAGTAGCGTGAATGTTGTTTTTCGCGTCGTTAAAATTCGCCCTCACGAGAGCATTGCGGAAATAGCGGGAATGTTGGGCGAACAAGTCATTATTGACATCAAAACCGAAAGCACGCAGATACTTGATGGCGAAAACCGCCGTAGTTCGCGTGTTGCCCTCTCCGAAAGGGTGAATCTGCCAGATTCCCGAAACGAATTTCGCTATATGTTCCACTGTTTCGGTTCGGCTCAAATTTTTGAAGGAGAAGTCCTTTTCCTGTCTGAAATCATAGTCGAGCGTAGCGGAAATCATGCGGGCGTCGGAATAAAACACGGTTTTTCCGTTCAGTGCCCATTCATCTTTTGTGATGTTGTAGTCGCGAATTTTGCCCGCGAACTTGTAAATTCCGCCGAACAGACGACGGTGAATCTCGATATACTGGAGCGATGAAAGGTGAAAGGTTTTTTCACTTAGAATTTCGACAATTTGAGCCGAAACCTTGTCCGCCTCTTCGGTGCGTTCGTCTTCGGCGCGGACAGACTGTTGCTTGTAGTAACCGTCGATGAGATTCTTCACCTCATCAACGGTGATTTTCCCCTCGATGTTTTCCTTTGCCCGCTCAATCAAATAGGCGGACGGCGTCAGGTCGTCAACCTGCTGCAAGCCTATGGCAGTTCGCCATAGATAAGTTTTCTCAATCCGCGAGGGTTCTCCCTGTCGGATATATTCCTCGAAACTGTACATTAATAATTATGAATTATAAATTATGAATTACCTGCCGGCTCCATGTCTGTTAAGGGATGCGAAATAACTGATTTATTTCACATCCCTAATCAAGAATTGTATTCGACAATTACGAATTACGAATTATAAATAATGTATTGTCCAACCGGTTCCATGTCGGTAATATCGTCTGTTAACCCTCCTTTATCCGGCAGGCAATTCATAATTCATAATTCATAATTCATAATTAGATTA
>JAITHX010000117.1 GCA_031279735.1 Prevotellaceae bacterium | reverse complement strand
ACATCAATTATATTTCTGTCGTTTTAAATTTGCGAGTTGTCGGGGCGCGTTTTATCGCGCAATTAAATCCCTAATAAATCGTGACTTATGGGCGCTAAAAATCGCGCCCCTACATCCCAATGTTGTCAAGTTTGTAGAGACGTGGCATGCCGCGTCTCCGTGCCGCGTTTTCTATTTTCAACTCACGATTTTAACGCGACGGAAATAATAAGAATTTCCATTCGGACGCAGGGATAGTTTCGATCCGTATCCGGCTTCATGCCCGAAGGCAATTCTTAATTCTTAATTCTTAATTCTTAATTCCCGACAGGCAATTCTTAATTTTTAATTTTTAATTCTTAATTTCTTTAGCCGCTTTTTTTCCTTAATTTTGCGGCGTTATTTAAAATTTGCGGACATGAAAAAGTATTTTTCGTTGACATTATCAGTGATTGCCGCCGCAATACTCTTCGCCTCGTGCGGCGGCGGCGGCGGCAACAGACCGAAAGAAAGCGTTATCCCCGAAGAACCGGTGAAAAAACCGGTGAAAGTCAAAACCGATCTCGACAGGGAACTTATCGCGGGAAGAGTGACGTCGGTCAGACAAAGAGTCTATTGGTGTTTGGAGAAATTCGGACGCCTCGAAAAGGGACGGCGGCAGAATCTGCCCGTCAGCGACTATCTGAAAGTTTTCAACGAGAAGGGTTTCCTGACGGAAGAAGTTCATTACGACGCGAACGACAAGGTGGCGAACATGCGCAAACTCGCCTACGGCGCCGACGGTCTCGTTGCGTCGGAAGAAATATACAAGGGCGCAACACTCTCGGAGAAAATCGTCAGCTCCTACGACAGCCGACGGCGGATTGTTCGCCGGGAAGTCTTCGACAATGCCGGAAAGCTCAAGTCCAAAGTCGAATACTCCTACAACGCCGAACAGAACGAAACCGACGAGGACATCTTCGACAGCTCCGGCAAACTTTCGGCAAAATTCGTGAGCAAATACGAAAACGAACTCCTGATGGAGCGCGCCAAATACTGGGGCAGCGGCTCGCTCGCCGCTAAGGAATACTACACTTACAACAACGAAAACAAACTGATAGAACTCGCCTCGTTCAAAGGCGCGGACGCGACGTTCGACAAGAAAACAAGCTATGAGGACTACGAGGGCGAAAACTACACGGCGAAAGTCTCGTATGACGTCATGGACGAAAAAATCGAAAAAACGTTTTACGCCTACGACAAAGCCGGTCATTTGCTTGCCCGCATGACTTATGTCAATTCGCCTCCGCCTCCCGTCGCCGCACCCGCCGCCGCAAACGATTCGGCGGAGAACGATTCGGAGAACGAACAGGAAAACGAATCCGACAGCAAAAAGGAGAATGAACCGGAGAATGAACCGGAGAAGTCCGAAACCGAAATCGAAGGCGAAGGGAAAGAAAGCGAAAAACCCCTCCCGACAGAAATATTGCGATCGTTCAAGGGAACGGGCGACATTTACGTCTATTCGTTCGACAAACAAAACAACTGGACACGGAAAATCAGCTACAAAATCGACCGGCAGTTCGAGGCTTCGAGCTTCGAGGAACTGGGCGGAACGCGAGAAGTATCGGACGACGCAACCCGTCAGTTTTATTACGAGCGCGTTTATACCCTCGCGGAAAATTAATTGTTAATTGTTAATTGTTAATTGTTAATTGTTAATGCCTGTCGGACGGGTGGAGTGAAACGGCAATTAGCGGTTAGTAGTTAGTGGTTAGTGTCTGTCGGCTCAGTATCTCCGCCTCCCTCCTCCCGTCCGGTAGGCATTAACAATTAACCATTAACAATTAACCATTAATCAGTATCTCCGTCTCCCTCCACCCGTCCGACAGGCATTAACAATTAACAATTAACAATTAACAATTAACCAGCGGCTCACTTGAAAAAATTTATGAACAGCTTGATTATTTCCGCAATTACCAGCACAGCGGACAGTATTCCGACGAACGACAAATAGAACGGCAGTATGCCGGCGTGCAGCAGATACAGAGTGAAAGCGAAGAACAGCGTCCCCGTGATGATTTTCGCGTAGGATGCCGGATGGTAGTTCTTCTCTTTCCGGCGTTCGCCGGTTTTCGGGGATTTTGCGTGCGCTTCGAGTTTCAGCAACAAGTCCCTGCGGGTATCGGCATCCACTTTTTTCCGTTCGAGATAGCGCAGAATATCGGCATAACGGTCGCCGCGCTCATACATTTTAACGATATAGGAGAATATGTCCTCCAAGTCATGTCGAGTATTTTCCATAATGTGCAAAATTGTACAACAACCGTATGACTATAGTATGACTATAGTATAACTATCGTATAACCATTGCTGCCGCTTCCATCACCGTTTCGCTCATCGAGGGATGCGGGCAGACAAATTCGGCAATCTGTTTTGCAGTGAGTTCGAGCTGTTTTGAGGCTACGAGAGCGGCAATATTTTCGGTGACTCCCGCGCCGACGAGATGCGCGCCGAGCAGCACGAGAGAGCTTTCGTCGAAGATAAGTTTCACGAATCCGTCGCGGTTTCGTTCGGCGGCGGCTTTTCCGGAGGCGGTGAAGGGGACTTTTCCGATTTTGAGAGCGTGACCGGCGGCGCGGGCTTCCCGTTCGGTCATTCCGACGGAGGCGATTTCGGGAACGGTATAGACACAGGCGGGGATACAGTTATAGTCCACGGGGCGCGGGTTTCGTCCGGCGATTTTCTCGGCGCAGACCAGCGCTTCGGCGGAAGCGACGTGAGCGAGCGAGGGGGACTGGGTGACGTCGCCTATTGCATATATTCCGGCGACGCTGGTCTGCATGAAGCGGTCGGTTGCGATTTTGCCGCCGACGGTTTGCACGCCTGTTTCTTCGAGTCCGATACGGTCGATGTTGGCGGTTACTCCGACAGCCGACAGCACGCGGTCGAACACACGGGTTTCTACGCCCTTTCCGGAGGCGAGACGCACGGCGCACTGTCCGTTTTCGACGGTGACGCATTCCACGTTAGTGCCGGTCGTCACCGCTATTCCCGCTTTGCGCAGCGAACGGCTGAGATAGGCGGAAACGTCGTCGTCGGCGGCGGGGAGAACGGCCGGCAGGTATTCGGCTATGGTGACTTTAGCGCCTAATGCGTTATAGAACCACGCGAGTTCGGCGCCTATGGCTCCGGAACCGACTATGAGCAGCGATTCGGGGATTCGTTCGGGGAAGAGAGCAGTCTTGTAGCTGGACACGTAGAGTTCGTCGATGGGCAGCGCGGGGAGTTCGCGGGGGCGGGCGCCGACGGCAAGGACGATGTTTTCGGCTTTCAGTTCGTATTCGTCGTTCAGGCGGACTGTCTTGCCCGGTTTGAGTTGCGCGAATCCGGGAATGATGTCAACGCCGCTTTTTTTCAGATTAAACTCCAGTCCCTTGCGGAGGGTATCCGAGACATTTCGCGCTCCGGCAACGATTTTCTCTATGTCGGGGGCGAAGTTTCCCGCCGCGACGCCGTAATCGGCGGCGTGACGGAAGCTGTCTATCACCTTTGCGCTTTTGAGCAGTGTTTTGGTTGGGATACATCCTCGGTTGAGGCAGACGCCTCCGAGTTCGGCGGATTCAATAAGAGCGGTTTGCAATCCGAGTTCGGCGGTTCTTGCTGCGGCTGCGAACCCGCCGGGTCCGCTTCCGACGACTATCACGTCATAATGTTTCATCATTTAAAGTTTCATCATTTAAAGTTTTTTTCTGCTGCAAAGTTAGACTTTTTTCGGTTCGTTGCCGGATTTTCGGGCGACATTTCGGACGGGATTCCGGCGAAAGAAAAACAAGGGGGCGGGTAACATGCTGACAGTTTACATTTTTTAGAACAATGCAAAAAAAATGTTCGGGTTTAAAAAAACTTAGCTAACTTTGCAACGTTTATTTACACGGACATTTAAATATGAATTTGAGATTATCAGCGGAAGTAAATGAAATTATAGATTTCAGTAAGGAAGATGCAAAAAGGTTGGGTAACAACACTATTTCTCCCGATCATTTTTTTCTCGGCATACTTCGACACGAAAACAACGAAGCCTGCGACCTGGTAAAGGAGTTAAACGTGGATATCGTCGAATATAAGTATCTTATAGAGAACAAACTTCGGACGGAGACCCAAGGCCTTCCCGAACGTGTGAGCGAATCCGGCGAGTTCTTCCTGAGCAAATCCGCAGACAAGGTGCTTCGAAAGATATATCTGGAGGCTCGGGCAATGAAAGAGGTCGAACCGAGAGCGATTCACATGCTGCTGTCGATTCTCGACGAAGGCTCGTCGTTCGTTGCCATGATGATGAACAAATCGGGCATCAACTACATGTCGGTCAAGGCGCACCTGAACGGAAAAACCCTGCCGGACTTTCGCGCTTCCAACACCTTCGACGAAGACGACGAGGAAGAAGAACCCGTAACCCACAAAACCCAGCCGTCAACGAAAAACGGAACGTCGGCTATAAACAATTTCAGCACCGATCTAACTAATGCCGCCAAAGAGAACAAGCTCGACCCCGTTGTCGGTCGCGACAAGGAAATAGAACGGCTGGCGCAGATTCTGAGCCGGCGCAAAAAGAACAATCCGGTGCTTATCGGCGATCCGGGCGTGGGCAAGACGGCAATAGTGGAAGGTCTCGCCATAAAGATAGTGAACAAGCAGGTGCCGAGAGTTTTGCTCAACAAACGGCTCGTGTCGCTCGACATAGCGTCGATAGTTGCCGGCACAAAGTATAGAGGTCAATTCGAAGAGCGCATCAAAGCGATACTCTCCGAACTCCAGAAAAATTCCAATATCATTCTCTTCATCGACGAAATCCATACGATAGTGGGCGCCGGAAGCACCCCCGGCTCGCTCGATGCCGCCAACATGCTGAAACCCGCTCTGGCGCGCGGCGAACTGCAATGCATAGGCACTACGACGCTCGACGAATATCGCGAACATATAGAAAAGGATGCCGCGCTGGAACGACGCTTCCAGAAAATCCTCGTCAATCCCGCCACAGCGGACGAAACCCTCGACATACTCGAAAAAATAAAGGAAAAATACGAGGACTACCATAACGTGATCTATACCCCCGAAGCACTGAAAGCCTGCGTGTCGCTCACCGAACGCTACGTGTCCGACCGAATGTTTCCCGACAAAGCCATAGACGCTCTCGACGAAGCCGGATCGCGGGTTCACATCTCCGACAACAACGTGCCAAAGAAAATACAGGAAATAGAAGCGAAAATCGAAGAGGTGCGCCAGCTCAAGCACAAAGCCGCCGACTACCAGAACTACGAAAAGGCGGCAGAATTGAGAAACAGCGAGAAAATTCTCGTCCAGGAACTGGACTACGCTCAAAAGGAATGGGAAATAGAGCTGGAACAAAACAAGCAGATAGTCGATGAAAGCAACGTGGCGGAGGTCGTGGCAATGATGACCAACGTCCCCGTTCAGCGCATAGCCAAAAACGAAAGCGAACGTCTCATAGAAATGCCGAACGCTCTGAAAGGAAAAATTATAGGTCAGGACGAAGCCGTAGAGAAAGTGGTGCGCGCAATTCGCCGCAACAGAACGGGTCTCAAAGACCCCATGCGTCCGATAGGCTCGTTCATATTCCTCGGACCCACCGGCGTGGGCAAGACGCAACTCGCAAAAGTGCTAAGCAGATACATGTTCGATTCGTCCGACAACATGATACGCATAGACATGAGCGAATACATGGAAAAATTCGCCGTCAGCCGTCTTATCGGCGCCCCTCCGGGATACGTGGGCTACGAAGAAGGCGGACAACTGACCGAAAAGGTAAGACGCAGACCCTATTCCGTCATACTTTTCGACGAAATAGAAAAAGCCCACTCCGACGTGTTCAACGTTCTGCTCCAACTGCTCGACGAAGGTCAGCTGACCGACAGTCTGGGACGAAAGGTGGATTTCAAAAACACTATCGTAATCATGACCTCCAACATAGGAAGCCGCGAAGTGAAGGAGTTCGGCCACGGAATAGGATTTTCCACCGCTATCGACAAGGAAGGCGCCTATCGCAGCAATACCAAGGGAATAATCGAAAAAGCGCTGAAACGCAACTTCGCGCCGGAATTTCTGAACAGAATCGACGAAGTGGTAATCTTCAATCCCCTGCAACTGACAGACATATTCAAGATTATCGACATAGAACTCGCCGCGCTGAAACGTCGGCTCTCGCTCGCGGGATACGAAATATCGCTCTCGGAAGAAGCGAAAATTTTTGTCGCCGAACAGGGCTACGACCCGCAGTACGGCGCCAGACCTCTCCGGCGCTCCATTCAGAAACACATAGAGGACAGTCTCGCCGAAGCCATCATTCGCGACGGAGCGGAGGCCGGCGATTCCTTCGACATTACTTTCGACGGGGAAATTAAGGCAATAGCCGTGAAAACGCTCAAGACCTCAGCCGTAAAAATATAAAAGCACACGAACCGGAATGAGTGAGATCTCGAAGGTTAAATCCTGGAAAATATTCCTGCCCGTTTTCTTGGGGCTGCTTGTCATCGCCTACATGTTCTGGAAAGAATTTAATCCGGCGGCGTTCAGCAAAATCGGCGTGACATGGTTCTCCGTGTTCTGGATTATCGTTGCCTTTATGTGCATAGCCGGACGCGATCTGGGCTACATCGCAAGAATTAAGGTGCTTTCCGAAGGACAGCTGTCGTGGCGTCAGGCTTTCAGAGTGATTATGCTTTGGGAGTTCACCTCCGCCATAACGCCCGGCTCGGTAGGCGGCACGAGCGTAGCGCTCATGTATGTTCACAAGGAAGGCATCAGTCTCGGCAAGAGTTCGTCGATAGTCATGGTGACTTCGCTACTCGACGAACTTTACTTTGTGCTTGCCTTCCCCCTAGTGATGTTCGTGGCGGGCGTCACCGAACTTTTCGAGATAAAGGATTCCGAAGGCTGGTCGGGCGGGCTGTTCTGGCTCGCGCTGATAGCCTACACCATCAAATTAGTATGGGTGCTGTTTATGATCTACGGACTGTTTGTCAATCCCAAAAGATTCAGCCGAATGATCTACCGCCTGCTCCAGCTGCCCTTCCTGAAAAAGCGCAAGAGAAGGATAGCGCGGGTGGTGCACGACATGGAAAGCAGCTCCGCCGAACTGAAAAACAAGAAAATATCGTTCTGGCTGAAAGCCTTTCTGAGTACGATCGTTTCGTGGACTTCGCGCTACTGGGTGGTCAACTGCCTGTTTCTGGCTTTCTTTACACAGGGATTCGACCAGTTTATGGTCTTTGCCCGCCAGCTCGTCATGTGGCTGATACTTCTCGTCAGCCCTACGCCCGGAGGCAGCGGAATAGCGGAATATATGTTCGACCTCTATCTGGGCGAATATATAGATGCGGAGGGTCTGACGGGATTCACCATAGTGCTGGTACTCCTGTGGCGCCTGATTACCTACTATCCCTATCTGATTGTGGGAACCGTAATGGTGCCGAAATGGATAAGCGACAACTTCGTAAGCAGGAAAAAATGAAAGAATGGACACCGAAATTAAGAAACCAACAATCAAACACTGGGCGGAAGAAGACCGCCCGCGCGAAAAAATGGTGTCCAAAGGTCGCTCCGAATTGACCGACACCGAACTACTTGCCATACTCATAGGATCGGGAACAAGGGAACTGACGGCAGTTGACCTCGCAAAGACCCTGCTTGATAGTGCCGAGAACGATCTCAATAAACTCGGACGAATGAGCATCAACGACTTTTGCCGCGTCAAAGGCATAGGGAGCGCAAGAGCCATCACCATCACCGCCGCTCTGGAACTCGGCAGACGAAGAAAAGACGCCGACCGCCCGAAAATCGAAAAAATCCGCTCTTCCAAAGATATATACAACTTGATGTCGGCACGACTTGCCGAAGCCGACTGCGAAGAGTTCTGGATGCTCTACCTCGGACGCAACAATGCGGTGTTGTGCAAAAACTGCATAAGCAAGGGCGGCACGTCGCAAACTGCCGTCGATGTGAAGATCGTCGTGAAACACGCTCTCGACAATCTCGCGGCAGCAGCAGTCGCCGTACATAATCATCCTTCGGGAAACGTTGCGCCAAGTCCCCAAGACCGCAGTCTTACCTCGAAAATAAAAACAGCCCTGCTCTATTTCGACATCTCTCTGCTCGACCACGTGATTATCTCCCGCGAAGGATACTTTAGCTTCGCGGACGAAGACGTTCTTTAATTATGAATTATAAATTATGAATTATGAATTGCCCTGCGGAAATTAAGAATTAAGAATTAAGAATTAAGAATTGCCTGACGGACGCGGGGAGAATGAATTAAAAATTAAGAATTGCCTGACGGACGCGGGGAGAATGAATTAAGAATTAAGAATTAAAAATTAAGAATTGCCTGACGGACGCG
>JAITHX010000065.1 GCA_031279735.1 Prevotellaceae bacterium | reverse complement strand
TGTTTTTTGACCCGCTACGGGCGCCGCGGCTACGCAGAGACCGCACGGGCTGCGCGGCATTTGCGACACCCCCACATAAAAATATATCTACACAGCACAACGCCCGCGAAGCCCTTGCGTTCTCTGCGAGGCCTCTGCGCCCTTAGCGTTTATAAAAAACACCGCAATGCGGTGAAAAACGGGAGGAAGATTTTAAAGATTGATACGGGATTTTGGACACCCATGTATGGGGGTATGGGGTATGGGGTACTATCCGGCAGTAAAGACGAAAATAGAATCCCTCCCGTCCGGCGAAGCACCCTATACCCTATACCCTATACCCTATACCCTATACCCTATACCCTATACCCTCGTCTCGCCTTCATGTCAATCGGCAATGAGTTCTATTTCGAACAGTTTTGGCCAGTTTTTTCCGGTGACGAATATTCTTCGTTTTTCCTTGTCGTAGGCTATGCCGTTGAGTACGTCGGTGTGGGGTTTTCTATATTCCTTCTTGAGAAGACCGGCGAGATTTATTCTTCCGGTGACTTCGCCGGTGTCGGGATTGACAGTCACTATGTAGTCGGAAGTATAGACGTTTGCCCATATTTCGCCGTTGATGTATTCCAGTTCGTTAAGATTGCCTTGCGGACCTCTGTCGTCGTAAACTTCGATTTGCGACATGACGTTCAGATTATCGTTCAGTGTATATAGGTTCGGAGTTCCGTCGCTCATTCGCAAACGTTCGCCGTCGGAGGCTATGCCCCATCCTTCGGAGCTGTAGTCGAATCGTCCTTTCAGTGTAAAGTCGCTGAAATTGTAAACGAATCCTTCGCGGTTTCTCCACGTGAGCTGATAGATGTCGCCCTTGTGGAGACATACTCCCTCGCCAAAATACTTGTCGTCCAGCGACAGTTGCCGGACTATCCTGCCCGTTTCGAGTTCTATTTTCCGCAGCGAGGAGTATCCTTCCCGTCCCGTTCCCTCGTACAGATGTCCGTCGCTGAAGAACAGTCCCTGCGTGTATGCGTTGTCGTCGTGAGGATATTCGTTTAGCACCTTATACTTGTAGAGGCGCGGCGGCGACGAGGGAATCACTTTTATTGCAAAAAGCAGGGTTTCCGCAACCGTGTCGTTCGCGTGTATGGCGAGCGAAATGCGACGCACGCCCATCTTCACCGACGAGAGAGGTATTTTTCGCGACGAATCCGAAAACGAATATCGACGCTGCCCGTCGATAGCGAGCACGCAGGAATCGGGTTTCAGCGAATCGACAAGAGCCTGCACTGTTATTTTGAGAGAATCGTTTGATTTCAGCGTTTCTCCGTTTTGCGGACTGACAAGCAGAAAAAGTTTCGGTTTCCCTGTGTCGGCCTTAACGGCGCGACGCGGATCAATCTTGTGTCCGCACGAGAACAGACAGCATATCGCCAACACGGTGCAGAAGGCAAAAAAGCGATGCGAAATGGATTTAGCCGGAAAAGTCATGAGTTACAAAAATACACGAGGCTACATCAAAATGCGATACAGCCTCGGTGATTCGTTAAAAAATACGGTTTCGCGATCGTTTATTTCGCAATACCCAATTCTTTTTTAACCAGCGGCAGAATATCGGTGCTTTGAGTTTCGTTGAAATACGCCACAGTGCCCTGGGCTATATCGAAGATATAGGTGAAATTGTTGGCTTTAGCCACTTTATTGATGGCGCTAACGGCTTTTTCACGAATCGGAGCAAAGAGTTTTTGCTGTTCCTGCTGGTATTTAGGTTGAAAACCCTGTTCAAATTCTCCTATACGTTTCTGCAATTCGAGCAAATCCCTCTGCTTGGACTCCTTGACGGGTTCCGACCATTTGGATTGGTTATCGGAAAAATCCTGAACTTTTTTCTCGTATTCGTTTCTCATGCCGACATAAATTTCTTCCAAGTCTTTTGCATAGGCTTTCAATTTGTTCTGCATGGAATCCGTTTCCGGCATCGAGACGAACAATTCTTCGGTGTTGATGTGACCGAATTTGAAGTTTTGAGCGTTTAGATTAAACGAAGCGCTGGTTAAAAGTACTGAAAACAAGAATACTAACTTTCTCATAAATATAAAATTTGTTTTAAAATTTCTTGCAAATATAATGCATATCTTTCATATTTTTTGTTGTCATTTGAATCCCATTTTTTCCAGAATCTTGTCGCTCAAGTCGTATCGCGGGTTGTTGTAAACCACGTTCGGGTTGTTCGCCACGTCGAATATCAGCGCATACCCGCCTTCGGCTGCCAGTTCCTTGATGGCATTGAATACTTTGTCCTGAATCGGTTTCATGAGTTCTTCCCGTTTCTTGCCGAGTGTGCCTTCGGGCGAAAAGCGGGATTTTTGAAGTTCCTTGACTTCCTTCTCTTTGCTTATTATTTCGTTTTCGCGTTTCTGCCGCAGTTCTTCGGTCAGAAGCACCTTCTCGGCTTGATATTTGTCGTAAAGATCCTGAATCGTTTTGTATTTTGCTTCTATTTCCTGCTGATACTGTTTCGACAGCTTGTCCAGCTGTTCTTGAGCAGCATTGTAGGCGGGAATTTTTTTCAGAACGTACTCCGAATCCACATAACCGAATTTTTGCGATTGCGCCGCAAAGGAGGCGATAAGCAATAAAGCGGCAACAAGCACAGTCCGCTTTATTTTTCCTGATGTCGATGTTGTCTGTTTCATTTCCATGTATGATTTATTGTGATTGTTCACTAACTAAACTAAAAGGTGTGTCCCATGACGAAGTGCAGCTGACTGCGCTTCATGTCTCGTCCCGGAACTTTGTCGAGACCGTAGCCCCAGTCGAGTCCCAGAGTTCCAACTATGTTGAGGTTTACGCGCACGCCTACTCCCACCGAACGTTTTATGTCGAAAGGATTAAACTCGTTTATGGATTCCCAGCAGTTTCCTCCTTCGAGGAAGCCGAGAACGAAGATTTGCGAGGCGGGTTCCATTATCACCGGATAGCGGAGTTCCAGCGTGTATTTGTTGTAAACGTTGCCGACGTAGGCGTTTTTGCGATTGTTGTAGGGTGTCAGCGAGTTGTCCTCGTATCCGCGCAGGGCTACGATGTCCTGCCCGTACATGACGTAGCCCGACATTCCGCCGCCGCCGACGATGAATCCCTCGAAGGGCGAATAGCCCCAGCTCTTGTTGTAGAACCCGAGATAGCCGAACTGAGCCTTTGCCATAAGTATCAGCTTGTCGCCGATCACGGGATTGAAGAATGAGGCGTCAACGAGCCATTTGTGATATTCTATCCATTTGTATTTTTCGACATCCTTCATCTCCGCGTAGTTTTTGCTCGGCGAGAAGAGCGAATAGGGAGGCGTGAGTTTTAGCCGCACCGAGAAGTTCGATCCGCTGCGCGGGAATATCTGGCTTCCGGTGGAGTTGCGTCCGAACCCAAATTCAAAGCTGAAATTGTTTGCGTTTCCGTCCGAAAACAGGAATCCTCCTCTCCAGTTCTTCAGCTGATAGCGCTGCAGGGTCAGATTGTAGGAAAGGGTGAAGAGATGATCCGGCCATTTGAGTCTATGTCCCAATCCCGTCGAGAAGCCCATCACTTTCATGCTTTCGCCCGTGTCGTAGTTGTAGTACGGATAGCCGTAGCCGCCGTAGCTGCCGCCGTAATAATCGCTGTAGTAAGGATTGTAAACCGAAGTCTGGTTTGAAAAATAGGCGCTGAGCGAAAGACTTATAGGTTTTCTGCCGCCGAGCCACGGTTCCGTGAAGTTTATGCTGAACTGCTGATAGCGTTTTCCGTTGGTCTGGAAGCGCAGCCCCAGAGTTTGTCCGTCGCCGGTGGGCACCGGTTTCCACGACTTGAAGTCGAAGAAGCGACGTGCCGAGAAGTTCGAGAAGGTGACCCCGACGCTGCCCACGAACATTTGAGCGCCCCAGCCTCCGGAGAGTTCAAACTGGTCGTTCGACACTTCCACTACCTCGTAGTTCAGATCGACCGTATTCTCGGCCGGATTGGGACTGATGAAATGCTGGGCTTTCTTCGCTATGTTTTCCGCGTCGAAATAGCGCATTGTTTGCAACATGCGGATTGATTCCTTGAATTTCGTTATGCTGAACAAGTCGCCCGGCACAGTGCGCAGTTCGCGGCGGACAACATGTTCGTTGGTCTTGGTGTTTCCGCTTATGGTAATCCTGTTGAGGCGCGCCTGTTCGCCTTCGTGTATTCTTATTTCCACGTCGATGGAATCGCCGACTATGTTCACTTCAACCGGATTCGCCTGAGAGAAGATGTATCCGTTGTCCTGATAGAAATAGGTCATCACCGACTGTTCGTCTTCCATGAGGCGTTCCCGCATCAGCACCTTGTCGTAGATGTCGCCCTTGCGGATGCGCAGCACTTCGGAGAGTATATGCGAGGGGTACTTCGTGTTTCCGACCCATGATATGTTTCTGTAATAGTATCTCTTTCCTTCGTAAACCTTAAATTTCACGCCCACCCTCTTTTCCGTGATTCTATAAACCGTGTCTTCGAGTATCTGGGCGTCGCGATAGCCTTTTCTGTTGTAATAGTTGATGATATTGTCCTTGTCCTCCTCGTATTTCGATTCGACGAATTTTTTCGACTTGAATAGCGAGTGAAGGGCAAATCCTTTTTGCTTGGTGTTCTTCATCGAGGCGCGCAGTTTGCCCGACTTGATCTTTTCGTTGCCTTCAAAGGAAATTTTCTTGATTTTCACCTTGTCGTTTCTTTTGATGGTAAGGGTCAGGTTGACGGAATTTCTGAGAATGGTATCGTTTTTGACCGCAACGTCCACTTCGGCGTTGAGGTAGCCCTTTTCGGCATAGTGTTTCTTGATTTTGTCCACATTCGATTTGACGACATAATCCGACAGCGCGCCGCCGCGCCGGAAGCTGAGGAGTTCGCTGATGTCCTTTACTTGTCCCTTTCTTATTCCTTTTATTTCCCACTTCATTATTCTGGGACGTTCGGAGAGGAGTATTTCTATCCATATCCTGTCGCCTTCCGTTTTCAGGGGGCGAATGTCCACGCTGCCGAAGGAGTTGTGAGCCCAGAGACGTTTTACGGCTTGGCGGCATTTGCTGTCGTCGGGAACGGTGATGACGTCGCCCTTTTTCAGACCCGATATGGTTATTATTTGATTTTTATCAACGAAATTCACTCCAGCAACGCTTATTTCCTCGATAACGTACTTCGTCGGAGATTCGTAATTCAGACTGTCAAGCAAAGCGTCTTGTTGAGCGTTCGCAACGTTGTGCGATAATAATCCGAATACGACAAAGCAAGACAGTCTTCTCAACTTAACCCTGATTCTTGCTTTCCTCACTGTTGTTTGTGTCATCAAAAAATTTTCAATAAAAATACATTAACTTTTCTGTCCTATCTGTTCGCTTGTCTTTCCGAATCTTCGTTCTCTGTTACGATATTCTTCGATAGCATCAAGGAAATCCTTCTTTCTGAAATCAGGCCACAGCACCGGAGTGAAATAGAACTCGCTGTAGGCTGCCTGCCAGAGCAGAAAATTGCTCAGTCGCTGCTCTCCGCTTGTGCGGATTATGAGTTCCGGGTCGGGCATTCCGAATGTTGTTAAATACTGTTCCAAAAATTTTTCGCCTATATCTTCAGGCTTAATTTCTCCCGCCGCCGCTTTCTTGGCTATCTTTCTGACAGCTTCCATTATTTCCCACCGAGAGCTGTAACTCAGAGCAAGCGTCAAAGTCAGACCCGTGTTCTTTGATGTAAACCTAATTGCTTGGTTTAACTTGTCCGCAACATTTTCAGGGAACGACGACAAATCGCCGATGGCTTTCAGCGCCACATTGTTTTTGTCGAGATTCGGTGTTTCCTTTATAATCTGTTCAACCAGAAGCGACATCAATGAACTTACCTCGTCCGACGGACGACTCCAGTTTTCCGTCGAAAAAGCGTACAAAGTTAAGTATTTTATTCCTATTTCTCCGCATATTTCCACCGTGTCCTTCACGGCGCGCGTGCCGGCTTTGTGTCCGAAGATTCTGTTCAGCCCGGCTTTTTTCGCCCACCTTCCGTTGCCGTCCATTATCACGGCCACGTGTCGCGGGACTTTCTGTTCGCCCATGTTTTCTCTTTTTTTTTAGTATTCGTTTGTAATCACTTTCGTTTAGGCTTCTTTATCTTCCTGTTGTTCTTGTCGTCGTAGATTCTGTTCTTGCCCTTGACCATTTCCTTTTTGAATGTCGCGCGGCGCATCGAGAAACATTTCATGTCGGTGTCCACCGCAAGACGGTAGGAAATGGATACCCCGAAGTACGAAACCCAGTCGGTGTTCAGCAGGAGCGAGCCTTTTTTGCTGTTGTTCAGTTCGCTCGGCTCTACATTGTTGAACCGGTCGAAATTGTCGTTAAACGTTTTCTTGAACTGCCATTCGCCGGCTATCGTCCAGCGATGCCACGGCGAATATTTGAACCCTACGCCTATGGGAATGTGCAGCAGCTGTATCGAACCGGCGTTTGCCTCGTGCGTTCCGTACACTCGAGGATACATCACCGATGCCGAACGCGCGTCGTCGGTCTTAGCCTCCGAATCCGGATAGGCTATCATCATCCCGACGCCTATAAAGATGTAGGGCGCGAACTTTTGGTCGAGCCGATGAAGCGACGGCTCGATCGGACGAAACCCTATCTCAACTCCCGTGTTCAGATCAATCAGATTGCGGCTGAAATGAATAGTCGGACGCCCGTAGGGATACTTCATGTCGTAGTAGGGCATTTCGCCCGCATAGTTTCGCGTGCTGCCCGCCACGTTCGCAAAGGCTATGCTCGTGCGCAGCGCGTAGAGCATGTTGAAATAGAAGCGATGCAGCACCGTTCCGTAGTATCGGGGAGTGGCAAAGGGGAGATATTCGTTGAAATCGCCGAAATAAAACGTTGTGCCCAAGCCTAATCCTAATTCCGTTCTGTCCACTCTGAATATAGAGTTCTTGTTGCGTTCGATCTGTCCCGCGGCTACGGAAAATGTTCCCGCAAGAACTGCAAGTACCAATATAAACTTTCTCATCGTTATTATTATTTAATTTTAAAAAACCGTTTCGGAGCGCAAAGTTATTATAAAATGCTAATCTAACTTGAGCGAAACTGGTACTCGTTGTCAACTTCTCAAATCCGTTCCCCAATTCAGCTTGGTACGTAGGGCTTTGAAAAAATTGTAGTTTTTTAACTTTAAAAAGTTTAACATATTTTGCGATTTCTTGACAGTAAACCGCGTCCCCGAAGCAAGCTCCATCATCCGATTGTCGATGCTCAGAACGGCTGTTCCCTTCCTCGTCTCCGTCTCCACGACTATCTCCGATTCGTCGGAAATCACTATGGGGCGGAGATTCAGATTGTGCGGCGCTATGGGCGAAACGACGAAACTTCTGTTGTCCGGCGTCACCACCGGTCCTCCCAGACTCAGCGAATATGCCGTTGAACCCGTCGGAGTGGAAATCAGTATCCCGTCCGACCAATAGGCCGACAGCAGTTCGCCGTCAACGTGCAGCACCGTGCGCAGCATCGTGGGATTGCTGCGCTGCACCGTCACCTCGTTCAGAGCGTAGGGGTCGATCAGACTTCCCTCCCCGTCGTAAACGCTGATAAGCGTCCGCTTTTCAACCGTGTAGTCCTTCCGGAACAGCTGTTCGAGGGCTGGCTCCATTTCCTCCGCCGCAACCTGAGCCAGAAAACCCAGTCGCCCGAAATTGATTCCCAGTATCGGTATGTCGAGTTCGACCGCAAAGCGCGAAGCCTCGAGAAACGTGCCGTCGCCGCCAATGCTCAACAGACAGTCCGGCACCCGCTCAAGCTCCTGCGCCGAAGCGAAACGCTCAAACTCGAACTCTCCCCCGCCATTCAAACCGAGATTTTCGGCAAAAGGAGCATAAACACACACGGAGGCGCCGCGCCGCAGTATCTGCATCAGCATTTTCAGCCTGTCGGCGTCGGCGGAAAGAGATGTCCGTCCGTAAAGACCCACTTTGATTTGTTCCATCGGGAGAAAGAGGTTAAGAAAACTGTACGTGCTTTACATTATGAAAGTTGAACTTATCGACTTGTTCGCATAGACCTTTCCTATTATGTCGGCAAACAGATCGGCTACCGAAAGAATCTTTATCTTTCCGGTGAACTTTTCGTGTTTCTCCGACAGAGGAATGGTGTCGGTGATGATTACCTCGCAAAGCGACGATTCCGCAACCCTTTCGTATGCCTTGCCCGAAAAAAGAGCGTGGGTTGCAACCGCCCTCACGCTCGCCGCGCCCTGCGACATCATCATGTCGGCGGCGGTGGTGATGGTTCCCGCCGTGTCGATCATGTCGTCGAGAATGATAATGTTCTTTCCCTCGACCTCGCCTATGGCAGTCATGCTCGATATGGAGTTGGCTTTTTCTCTCGACTTGTGACAGATGATCACCGGACAGTCCAGCGCCTTCGCGTAAGTGCTCGCCCGTTTCGCTCCGCCCATGTCGGGAGCCGCGATAGCCAGCCGGTCGATTGCAAGACTCCGAATGAAAGGCAAAAAGATGGAACTCGCATAAACATGATCGACCGGAATGGAGAAAAAACCCTGAATCTGGTCGGCGTGCAAATCCATTGTCATCATCCTGTCGATACCCGCCACGCCCAGCATGTCGGCTACAAGACGCGCGCCTATCGAAACTCGCGGCTTATCCTTTCTGTCCTGCCGCGCCCAGCCGAAATAGGGTATCACCGCCACAATTTTATAGGCCGAAGCCCTTTTCGCCGCATCGATCATGAGCAGAAGCTCCATGAGATTATCGCTCGGAGGAAAAGTCGATTGCACGATAAAGACCGTCGCGCCCCGCACGCTTTCGTCGTAAGAAGTCTGAAACTCCCCGTCTTCGAAATCCACAACCGACGACGCCCCGAGATCCACGCCGAAACTCTCTGCGATTCGCCTTGCCAGATAAACTCCGGCTCTTCCCGAAAAAATCTTCACCTTGTTAGTATCCAAATTCATTTGTACTACTTCTTGGGTTTTTTGCAGCCACAAAGTTCCATTAAATTACGAATTACGAATTACGAATTACGAATTGTCGTAATTCGTAATTCACAATTCATAATTAAAAAACTATCTTTGTGCGAATTTTTCATGATTTGCAAGCAAAGTGTGAGAAGTTCATGCGAAATAAATAATGTGGTATATGGAACTTGTGGATATTTTTAATAAGAACGGCGGATTCTTTAGAACAAAGGATTTAGCCTCGCGAACTCAGTGGATAGAACTCAACGAGATGATCGACGAGGGTGTTGTGCTGAAATTGAAAAGCGGGCTGTATTGTTTGCGGCAGTGCAGCGTGACAAGTCGGGACAGGGAAGTGTTTCGAGCGGTGCCTTCCGGCGTATTCTGTATGTATTCTGCATGGCGGCATCATGAACTGACTGCCGAAAGCCCCTTTGAACATCATCTCGCGGTTGACGTAAACAGTCGGATACCTCTTCCGAACTATCCCCCGATAAGACTGTATCGCTGGAACGAAAAGTATCATCAGCTGGGAACTGTCGAAACGGCGGAAGGAATCAAAATCTACGACGTGGAAAAATCGGTTTGCGACGCTCTGCGTTTCCGCAAAATGATAGGCTCGAACCTCGTTATCGAAGTGCTCAGAAACTATGCTAAAAGAGACGACCGGAATTTCGACAAGCTGACCGAATACGCCCGCATGATGAGAATTGAACATATCATGCTGGATGTGATAGAACCGGTCTTATAGGCTTATAGCGATGTCGAATAAATAACTTTGACGTTCGGATTTTGGTGGTGGCGTGAATCCGTTGATCCTATCCCTGAAGGTACCGGTTTTGTAATAAGAAATCAGGTTCTGCTACTGTGCGGTTCTTCACCGCGTCGCGGTGTTTTTTTACCGCAAGGGGC
>JAITHX010000163.1 GCA_031279735.1 Prevotellaceae bacterium | reverse complement strand
AGCCGGTGTTGACGTGTATTTCGCCCCGGTCGTCCTGCCACGACACCTTGAAGGTGAATATCCTGTCGGGTTCGACTATGCGTTCGGCTATCTTCGCCTTTTCAAATTCGGGATGCTCGCTGTATGTTTCTTCAACAGATTCGAGCACTTCGCGTACCGCCTGCAAATATTCCCTTTCGTGAGGATACTTGAACTCGAGTCGCGACATTAAATCTTTAACTTTCATGGTCGAGATGTTTTGTTTTATATCGTTTATGCGTTTATTTCCGACATATTCCTTATGCGCGCAGCGGACAGTTGACGGCGCAGTTTCCGCACGACGCCGCCGCCGCAGCAGCCAATGCCGCAGCCTGTTTATCGTACTTGAACGTCGAGATTCGCCCTTCGCCCGCCACGTGGAGTTTGTCGCCTTCGGTCTTCACGTCGAAAGCCTTTGCTCCCCGTCCGAGTTCGCGCGAGGCGAGCAGGGTGCCGCGGAAGGTACCGTCGCCTCCGTAGCAGCTGATGCGGGCAACGCCTTTTTCGGAGGTGATGATGTCGCCCCACGGGGTTCCGGTCACGTGAACCGGATTGCAGCATCCGGCGAATGTTCCCTCCGCGCCGCCCGCCTTGCCGAACGAGCCGAGATAATCGCCCTCTTCGGAGAAGCGTTCTATGCTGTGCCTGCCCGAATTGGAGCAGTAGATCATGCCGTTCGCCGCTTCTATGCCGAACGTGTAGCTGGGAATGATAAAGCGGTTGGGGCTGTCGATGAACTTCACGAATACGCCGTTGCGGGTGTATTTGCAGATATGTTTGTTGGCGGCGTCGGTCACGAACACGTGCGTGTCCGTGAGCGCGAAAGAGCAGTAGTCCGAATCGGGGCTGCACGCTTCCGCCGAACGCAGCGGCGCGCCGTCGCGGGAAACCGCGTCGAAGCCCGCCGGATGAAGCAGATAAACGCCGTCGGACGCAACGGCTATGTCCCGCGTTTCGCGCGCCGCGGCAAACTCCGCGAGGCGGGCGCCGGCGGCGTCGAACACCGCTATCCGGTCGGGCAGGGCGGCGAAGAACTTGTCGTCGGCCACGTCGAAGCAGTGCACCGCGCCGCCGGTCTCGAACGAGGCGACGAGCCGGTAGGGGGCGACGAACGTGTTTCCGTCCCTTTCGGGGGTCAGGGCGCCGAAAGCGAATTTGCGCTTGTCGGTCGCTTTCTTAGCCAGATTGCCCGATACGGCAATCACCGAACCTCCGGCAAGCGCCGTTCCGCAGGCGCGCAAAAACTGCCGGCGGGCGAGAGGTTTCCCCTTTTCTTCGCTTTGATTCATAGCTTCGCGGGTAATTTCATCACTTCGCTTCCGGCAAGCAGAAAGGCGCCCGATGCGTAGTTCTCGTAGCTGTCGGCATTGAAGTTCTTGCGGGGATCGGCGCCGACGGGCTGTGCCCAGCCGAGACGTCCTTCGGCGTTGACGCAGTTGTAGAGGGCAGCCCAAGTAGTTTGTACGGCGGGCAGATAAGTCGCCTTGTCGAGCAGTCCGGCGTTGATTCCCCATGCGAGAGCGTAGCAGAAGAACGACGAGCCGCTGGTTTCGCCTCCGGGGTAGGAATCGGGGTCGAGCAGGCTGGCGCGCCACAGTCCGTCGGACTGACGGATAGACAGAACGCGCGCCGCCATGTCCTTAAACAGCTGTTCGTAGAACGGGCGGGCGGGATAGTCGGCGGGCAGCTCTTTCAGTATTCTCGTCAGTCCGCCCATCACCCAGCCGTTGCCGCGCGACCAGAAGATTTTCTTGCCGTTGGCTTCGCGCCTGTCGTTGACGTCGCCCTTGATAACGTAGTTCAGGTCGCGGGCGAAGAGACGTTCCTCCTTGTCGTAGAGCAGATCGTAACATTCGCGAAACAGCGTGTCGTTGCCCTTGAGATAGCGGTCGTCGCCGAGCGTGACGCCGAGTTTCACCAGTGCGGCGGGACCCATGAACAGGGCGTCGCACCACCACCACTTGATAACCTCGACATCCTTCACCGGATAGGGAAGCGCGAGATGCTTGTCGATAGTGTCGATGGTTGCGCGAATCATTTCGGGACGTTTTTCGGTGCGGTAGAGGTCGATGAAGGTTTGACAGATAGCGATGTCGTCGGCGTGGTACCAGCGTCGGTAGGGACGCCATTTCACCGAATCGCCGAGAGCGAAGAGCGCATCGCGCAAACGTCCGGACTTAGTGGTTTCGGCGGCAGCGTAAACTCCGGCGTAGAACGCGCCGTTAGTCCAGTCGTTCGCCGTGTGTCGAGGGTGGGCAAGCTGCCAGATAGCAACTTTTTCCATAATGCTCCCTATGTTTCGCTGGTCGAGAGGATCGGCGGAGGTGCAGGATTGCAATGCGAGCAGCGATGCAAGCAGCGATGCGAGCGGAATGAGGTAATTTTTTTTTGTCATGGATTGTATTTTAATAAGATTAATATTCAATTGCTGATACATTCGGCTATCATGTCGGCGAACCACTGCGGGCGGTAGAGACCGAAAAAGAAGAACGCGGAGAGGAACGCGAACCGCAGTCCCGTTGTCCTGCGGTCTTCGCGGGCAGCCGACAGCGGCGCCGCCGGTTTCGGACCATAGACTATCTTCATAAATCGCGCGGCGAGAAAGCCAGTGATAACGCAGGTCATCAGCAGCACGAAGGCGAACGCCGCAAGGTTGCGGCTCGTTTCGCCGAACACATACATCTCCGAAACGAAAAGCGCCGACGGAGGTATGGCAGCCAGCCCCGCAAGGCACAGCACGAGTTCCAGCGAACCGACGGGCGAAACTTCGCGATAGCCCCCGATAGCCTCCTCGCGGTAGGAGCCGTAGGTTTTGCCCACGAGCGACAGCCGCAGAAAGGCGACGGATTTGACGAGCGAATGCATGAGAACGTGAAACACGGCGTAGGTCATTCCGTTGTGCCCCGTTGAGAGAATCAGCAGGACTATTCCCATGTTTTCGACGGTGGAATAGGCGAACAGCCTTTTGCCGTGCCTTGCGCGCATGATGAATATCGCCGACACCAGCAGCGAACACGCCCCGGCAGCGAACATCACGCTGCGCGCCCATTCGGCTACGGGCGAAACGTCGAGTATCTTGTGTATTCTGAATATAGCCACGAAACCCATGTTGACCATCGCGGTCGAGAAAAACGCGCTCATCGGGGCGGGCGTCACTTGATTGGCGTCAACCCCTATGGGATAGAGCGGAAAGAACTCCATCTTGCAGCTGTAGCCCGTCAGCACCAGCACGAAGGCGAGTTTCAGATAAAGAGGTTCGGCCTCGCGCGCCGCCGCAGTCAGCACGTCGAACGACATGGCTCCTCCGCCCGGCTTGAGCATGATGCTGAGAAAAAGTATTCCGAGATAGGCGGTCAGCACCCCTACCGAACAAACGAACACGTACTTCCATGCCGCTTCGAGCGCGCGCGCCGTGCGCCGGTGATAGATCAGCATGGCGGAACCCAGAGTGGTGGCTTCCATCATCACCCAAGTTGCGGTGACGTTGTTCGAGAAGTACGCGCCCGTCATCGAGACGCAGAGCGAAACGAAAGCGGCATGATAGTGTTTCAGCTGTCGGAGGGTTTCGTTGTCGAGATATGTCCGCCCGTGAGCGAACACCGCGACGGCTATCGCCGCCATGACCGCGAAGAACAAGATGCCGAGACTGTCGTACTCGAAAATTCCGAGTTCCGTCGCTCCCTTCCTCAGCGCGATGCAGGGAACGAGCGCCGCCTGAAGGGCGAGAAACGCGCCGGCGGCAAGGAAAACAGCGTTGCGCGTCTTTGCGCGCATTATCATCGTGCCGGCAGCGAGAGCCGCAATGAAATAAACGATCATCATACGGCTTCCACCCCCAAAAGATAACAGATTACAGCCATCCGCGCATACACCCCGTTGCGCGCCTGATTGAAATAGTAGGCTTTGGGGTTAGCGTCAACATCCTCCGATATTTCGCCCACGCGGGGCAGCGGATGCAGCACCCTCATGCCCGGACGCGAGGCGGCAAGCATCGAGTTGCGGAGAATATAAGTGTGTTTCAGTTTCTCGTACTCCATGGGTTCCGAAAATCGCTCCTTCTGCACGCGGGTCATATACACTATGTCGGTATCGACTATGCCCGAAACCAGATCAGTCTGCTCGGCAAACGGGATGCTCTTGGAGCGCAGAAAGCTCTTGTACTCTCCGGGCAAGGCGAGTTCGGCGGGAGCAACAAACCTGAACTCCGGATTGAAATGCGACATAGCCATGATGAGCGAATGAACCGTGCGCCCGTACTTGAGATCGCCCACAACGGTGAGATGCAGATTGTCGAGCCTGCCCTGAGTTTTCCGTATCGAATAGAGGTCGAGCAAAGTTTGAGTGGGATGCTGATTCGAGCCGTCGCCGGCGTTAATCACGGGAACATTGGCTATTTCACTCGCGTAACGCACGCTGCCCTCCAGCGGATGACGCATGACGATCATATCGGCATAATTAGCAATCATAGTAATAGTGTCCTTGAGCGATTCGCCCTTGGCGAGACTGGTGTTGGCAGTCTCCGAAAAACCGATGACCCGCGCCCCCAGACGGTTGATAGCCGTCTCAAAACTGAGGCGCGTACGGGTGGAAGGTTCAAAAAATATCGAAGCTATCACCTTATTGCAGGTAAAACGGGGATTGGGATTCGTCTCGAAACGGGCTGCCATCTCCAAGATGTCCAATATTTCAGCCTTCGAGAGGTCGTTAACGGATACCAGACTTTTCATGTCACAAACACAACATTTAATGGCGCAAAGTAACCCAAAAGAATCCGAATAAAAAAAAGAGGATAGTTATACGGCTAACAATCTTTGATAATGACTATAGCTTTCGAGCACTTTTTTGACGAAGTTAATAGTTTCCCTGCCGCCGACCTTTGTTTCCGACGTATTGAATTTAGGATCGTTAAGGACGGGGAAGACAAGATTCACATCGCTCCAGAGGTCGGGGTCGAGTCCTCTGGATGCGGCGATTCGCCTGCATTTTTCAACACGTCCATGACCAGCGTTGTAGGAAGCGAGCACGAATTTTATGCGTTCTTCTTCGGCAAGTTCTTTTTTGCCGTAGATTTTCCAGAGGAATTTTATCAGCCTGACGCCGCCGCGAATGTTTTCTTCGGGATTGTAAACGTCGTTAACTCCCCAGTATTTCGCGGTTACGGGCATAAGCTGCATCAGTCCCATGGCGCCGCTCGGCGATACCACGTCGGGACGGAATCTCGATTCGTTGTAAACTATTGCGCCGAGCAGTCGCCAGTCCCAGCCTATTTCGGCGCTGTATTTTTTCAGCAGTTTGTCGTAGGGCGAGAGGATGCCGGGTTTCTTGTCGTACTTTCTTTCGAAATACTTGCGTTGAAGGTTTTCGTAGGTGCACTGTTCCTTGAGCTGTCCCGCCCAGTGGTTGATAAGCAGGAGGAGGTTCATGTCGGATTCGCGCACGAGCCACACCGACTTCACGGTGTCGTCGAGAGGAATGGTGGAACAGAGGTCGGGGTGTTTTCCGAAGACCATCGGTTGCAGACTGTCGATCCCGTCGCTGAAGACTGCAATGTCTATTTCGCAATTTTTCAGCATTTCGCATCTTGTGCTGTCGGATATGAGGCGAAATTCGATATCGAGTTTCTTGTCTGTCGAGAAGATTTTGAACAATTCAAACTGATAGCCGCAGGGCGTGCCGTTCTGGAGAAAATAATTGTAGCGGTTGGTGTCCATCCCGACAATTATCCTATCGTTCTTTTCGATAGACAGCTCCTTGTTGTCTAACGAATTTAAGGTGAAATTTAAATTCACCGCCATTATCATAAGCACGTATCTTATCGCCCGTACTGCGGTTTTTGAATCTATAAAAGAGCTAGTCATAACTTCAAAAAATTAAATTCAGGAGGCAAAATTAATACAAGTTAACGTCGCTGCAAAAAATATTTCGACAATTTAACTCTTGTTTATTGCCTTGCAGATAATGGTTCTCCGGAGAAGAGCAAAGTTGAACAGACTGTTCGGGTTTCTTCGGGTTTCTTCGGGTTTTGTAGGGTACTGCTGTTTTTTTACTGCAACAGTCCGCCCTTCGACAGGCGGCGCGGGGTTAAGATCGTCGCCGCCATGAATTGTCGTGCCGTTTAGGGACGTGTTAGAAATAATTTAGCACAATCCCTAAAACTCGGCGTTTCTCGGCGTTCTCGGAAAAGGTATGACATCTCGGATGTTCGACATGCCGGTCAGGAAGAGCAGCAAACGCTCGAAGCCCAGTCCGAAGCCGCTGTGCGGAGCCGAGCCGAACTTTCGGGTTTCGAGATACCACCACAAATCTTTCGTCGGGATATTGAGTTCTTCGATTCGCGCCGAAAGTTTGTCGAAATTCTCTTCGCGCTGCGAGCCGCCGATGATTTCTCCTATTGCGGGAAACAGCACGTCCATTGCGCGGACGGTTTTTCCGTCGTCGTTCAGTTTCATGTAGAACGCTTTTATTTCCTTCGGATAGTTTGTGAGTATAATCGGTTTGCCGAAATGTCGCTCCACGAGGTAGCGCTCGTGTTCGGCTTGCAAATCGACGCCCCAGTAAACCGGATATTCAAACTTCACGTGATCGACCTTTTCGAGTATTTCGATGGCTTCGGTGTAGTCTATGCGGGCAAACTCGGTTTCGACTATGCCTTTAAGCCGCGCGAGGAGGTCGGAATCCTTAGTGTTGAGGAAAGCGAGATCGTCGGCGCAGTTGTCGAGCGCGTAGCTCACGAGATACTTTATGAAATCCTCGGCAAGCGTCATATTGTCCGCTATTTCGTAGAAAGCCATTTCGGGTTCCACCATCCAGAACTCGGCAAGATGTCGGGGCGTGTTCGAGTTTTCGGCGCGAAACGTAGGTCCGAACGTGTAAATCTGTCCGAGAGCCAGAGCGCCGAGTTCGCCTTCGAGCTGTCCGGACACGGTGAGCGAAGTGCGTTTTCCGAAGAAATCGTTCGAGTAGTCGATTCGAGGCTCCTTGCTTTTCAGCAGCTCGTCGAGATTCAGGGTAGTCACCTGAAACATTGCGCCTGCACCCTCGGCGTCGGAGGCGGTGATTATGGGCGTATGGAGATAGAAGAACCCGTTGTCGTTAAAATATTTGTGTATGGCATAAGCCATTGCGTGCCTTATGCGCAGCACTGCGCCGAACATCTTGGTGCGCGGGCGCAGATGGGCTATCTCCCTGAGATACTCCTGCGTATGTTCCTTTTTCTGGAGAGGATAGGTCTCCGCGTCGGCATGACCGTAGATGTCTATGCTTTTCACCTGCAATTCCACCGGCTGTCCGCTGCCGGGCGATTCGACGAGCAGCCCTTCCGCCTTGATGCAAGCTCCCGTGCTTATTTGTTTCAGTTTATCCTCGCCCACGAGAGCAGCGTCAACCACAAGTTGAAGTCCGTTGATAGTCGAACCGTCGTTGAGTTCGATGAAGGTCACCCGACGGCTTGTTCTCTTTGTGCGAACCCATCCCTTCACTGTGATTTCCCTTCCTGTTTCCTTTGATTTCAGAACGTTGATTATTCTGATCCTTCCCGGAGTTTCCATTTTCGTCACTAATTTTAATTTAAAAACGCTGCAAAAGTAATAAAACCTCGCTAAATCGAAAAAACAAAAGTATAATGGTTAATGGTTAATGGTTAATGGTTATACTTTCGTCGCGTTAAAATCGCGAGTTGAAAATAGAAAACGCGGCACGGAGATGCGGCATGGCGCGTCCCTCCGACGGCTTCGGTTCGGTCGATTTCGGTCGATTTCGGTCGACCGAAGTCGACTGAAATCGACCGAACCGAAGCCGCCGCGGGGACACGCCATGCCGCGTCTCCACAAACGCGCAACTATCGTATAACCACCGTATAACCACCGTATAACCATCGTATAACCATCGTATAACAACCGTATAACCACCGTATAACAACTGTATAACCACCGTATAACCACCGTATAACTATTAAATGTTATTTAATGTTAAAGATGAAGCCGCGCGAATCGTGCCGGAACGGGATAAAAACGCCGCGGTATGTTATCAAACGTTAATAAAAACGCCGTAAAAAATGATGAATTACGGATGGATGATGAATCGTGAATTGCCTTCGGGCATGAAGCCGGATGCGGATTGCAACTCTCCCGCGTCCGGCAGACAATTCATAACACGCTGACGGCGACTATTCACGCTCACTGCCGGCAGTAAGGCAAGCTTACTGCCGGCAGTGAGGCACGCTTACTGCCGGCAGTAAGGCACGCACGCTATTCGCCGGGTACTCTTCGGACTATACTTCTGTCGTTTTAAAACGACAGAAGCTAAACAGGGAGGAGGATATTTTTGTACCGATACGGGATTTGGGACACCCCGTCCGTCAGGCAATTCTTAATTCTTAACTTACTATGTTTGATTGAAGTCTGTTTGATTGAAATCTTGGGGATTTGCGTCGCCTGTCCCGTTTCGACATTCTTCAGGAAGAGTCCGACGCCTGCCGCATCGCCCGCAGTCTTCAGTCCGAATCCTTCAGGCTGGATGCCGCCGCCCGGAGTAATCTTCCTGTCGGTCAGCCCCGATTCACTGTCGGGCAGCGTGTTTGCGGCTATGCCGGCGTTCGTCGCGCTGCGCAATTCCTTCTTTGGATCGTCTGGATCATAATATCGCGAGTTAACTTCAATCATCTTTCTTATTCCTGTTTTTAATTATTCAAACTGCGGCAAAAGTACTGTCTTTTTCATACGACAAACAGTGCTGCCTGATAAATTAACATTATTTATCATTCGCCAATCTTTTCTGTTTTTGTTAAATTATCATAATTGATTGTGATGCGACACTTTGAATTAAGAATTAAAAATTAAGAATTAAGAATTGCCTGACGGACGCGGGGAGAAATGAACCGTCCGACTTTCCGTCAGGCAATTCATAATTCATACTGTGCCGCAGAGAACGCACGGAGTGGCTGCCGTGCGTCAAGCTGCAAAATTACATGGTAGTGTGGCCTACCGCAATCGCCTTGCAGGAGGAG
>JAITHX010000239.1 GCA_031279735.1 Prevotellaceae bacterium | reverse complement strand
AGGCATTAACAATTAACAATTGACCATTAACAATTAAGCGGTTCTGCATGGAATTGTGTGGAAAAAGGTTGCGTGTTTTTTCACCGCGTTGCGGTGTTTTTGTAACGCAAGGGGCGCAGAGGCTTCGCAAAGGACGCAAGGGCTTCGCGTCCTTTGCGAAGAGTGCCGGCTGCCGGTCTTGATCCGCAACCTCCAACGACCTTGCGCAAAGGACGCGAAGCCCTTGCGCCCCCTGCGAAGCCTTTGCGTCCTCTGCGGTGAAAAAACACCGCGACGCGGTGAATAACCGCACAATCCTTTAACAAGGGAATAAGGGTGAATATATGCTGTTCGGAGTCCGCTTAATTGATAAACAGTCTCAGTCTGTTTAGCGCTGTTGCCGCTGCCGCCGCAACCGCTGTTGCGCGGTCGGCGACGAAGCGATATTTCACAACATTTACCGCGGCCGCCGCGGCGACGGCGACGAAGCACGTTCCCACGGGGTTTTCGTCGGTTCCGCCGGCAGGTCCGGCGAATCCGGTGGTGGCAGCGGCGAAGTCGGAGTTCAGGGCGCGTCGGACGCCAATAGCCATGCGTTCCGCTATTTCGGCGCTTACGGCACCGAAACGTTCCAGGTCGCGCGGGTCTATTCCGAGCAGATTAGCCTTTGCTTCGTCGGAATAAGCAACGATTCCTCCCTTGAACCATGCGGAACAGCCCGGCACTGAAGTTATGCGACGCGCCACGCTGCCTCCGGTGCAAGATTCGGCAACGGCAAGCGTCGCGTTCCTTTCCGCCAGCCGCTGTCCGACGACCGATTCGAGCGAATCCGGCGCATAGCCATAGACGCTATCGCCGAGAAGGGGAGCGAGAGCGGCGAAACGTTCGTCGATTGCCGTCGAATCCTTGTTGTCCGTCGTCGTCGAGAGGCGCAGTTTTACCCCCGTTTCAACATCCGGCAGATAAGCGAGCGACATGTTTTCGGGCAGCATCCGTTCCCACGGAGCTATCATTTCGGCGAGCGTCGATTCGGGAATACCGTAAACCATCATCGTCCTGCGGACGATGTTCGGCAAAACGAATCTGCCCGCCAGACGATTCAGCACGTCGGGCAACATGGCTTTCATTTCCGAAGGCACGCCCGGCATCGCGACTGCAATAGCGGCATCGCGCTCGAACCACATACCCGGAGCCGTACCGTGACGGTTGAGTATCGCCGTGCAACATGCTGGCACTTCCGCCTGTTGTCTGTTCAATTCGTTCGACGCGATTCCCCGCGCCGCAAAACGCGCTTCGATATTTTCGAGCGAGGGACGATGCACTACGGTTTCCGTGCAGTTGAAAAAGCGCGCAAGGGCGATTTTAGTAACGTCGTCGTTCGTCGGGCCGAGACCTCCGGTAATCAGCGTCACATTTGCGCAATGAGGAGAAGGGGATGAAAAAGAGGAGGCGAGAGCATCGGCGATTTCGTCCGCATCATCGGACACGGAAATGATTTTCCTCACCTTCAATCCCGCCGCATCGCATTGAGCGGCAATGTATGCCGAATTGGTATCGACTATCAGTCCCGAAAGAATTTCGTTGCCTACGGTTATTATAATCATTGTTATAAAGCTGTTATAAAGCTGTCGAACAACTACTTCAGCAGCCAATTCTCTCCCGCCGCCCATTCTGCCGTCAGCGGGACGCTGAGTTTTGTAGCGTTCTGCATGGCGTCGATTACGATTTGTTTTATTTCGTCGAATTCGGATTTAAGGACGTCGAACACGAGTTCGTCGTGTACTTGGAGGATCATTTTTGTTTGGAGGCGTTTTTGTTTGAGGATATTGTCGATATTGATCATTGCGAGTTTTATGATGTCGGCGGCTGTTCCCTGCACTGGGGCGTTGATAGCGAAGCGTTCAGCCATTCCGCGCATTGTGGCGTTGCCGGAATTGATGTCGCGCAGCTGGCGTCGGCGTCCGAAAAGCGTTTCCACGTATCCTGTTCGTTTTGCTTCGGCGATAACCGCGTCCATGTAGTCCTTAACTTTGGGATAGGAATCGAAATAACCGTCAATCAGCTGTTTTGCTTCCGTTCGCGGGATATTCAGGCGCTGAGCGAGACCGAAGGACGATATGCCGTAGATGATTCCGAAGTTGGCTGTTTTGGCTTTCGAGCGCTGATCGCGGCTCACTTCGTCGAGGGGGACGCGATAGATTTTCGCGGCGGTTGCGGCGTGGATGTCTTCGTTGCGATTGAAAGCCTCGATCATTGCGGGGTCTTCGCTGAGGTGCGCCATCAGTCTGAGTTCGATTTGAGAATAGTCGGCGGAGAAAAGCACGTGGTTTTCGTCGGAGGGGACGAAGGCTTTTCGTATTTCTTTGCCGCGATCGCCTTTCACGGGAATGTTTTGCAGATTGGGGTTGTTGGAACTGAGGCGTCCGGTGGAAGTCACAGCCTGATTGAAGGAGGTGTGGATTTTGCCGGTTCGCCGGTTCACCAGAGCGGGAAGCGAGTCGATGTAGGACGAGAGCAGTTTTTTGAGGCTTCGGTATTCGAGGATTTTTTCCACAACGGGATGCTTGTCCTTGAGCGATACGAGGGTTTCCTCGTCGGTGGAATACTGTTTGGTTTTGGTGGTTTTGATTTTCGTTCCCGCTATTTTCAGTTTCTCGAACAGCACTACGCCGAGCTGTTTGGGCGAAGAGATATTGAGTTGCGGCGCGTCGGTCAGGGTTCTTATTTCGGATTCGAGCGCGGCGAGTTCTTCGGTGTACTGCACGTTCAGTTCTTTCAGACTGTTTTTGTCGATTTTCACGCCTGCCGCCTCCATGTTCGCGAGCACTGCGATGAGCGGAGCCTCGATTTTCGAGTAGAGACGCTGCAGGTTTTCCCGTTCGAGGGTTTCAAACAGTTTTATTTTCAGCTGTAGAGTGATGTCGGCGTCTTCGGCGGCATATTCGGTTATTCGGTCGAGCGGCACCGTGTCCATGGTTCTTTGTCCGGCGCCCTTTCCGCCTATCAGTTTCTCTATGGGCACGGGAGCATAGTCGAGATACACTTCGGCGAGATAGTCCATGTTGTGTCGCGCATCGGGATTAAGCAGATAATGAATCAGCATCGAATCGTAGAACTTGCCGTTCACTTCGATGCCGTGCGCCTTAAGCACCTCTATGTCGAATTTCAGGTTTTGTCCGATTTTCGCCACGTCAGGATTTTCAAAAACCGCCTTGAAACGCTTCAGCAGTTCCGCAGTGCGCTGCGGATTGTTGGGGAAGGCAGGCACATAGAAGGCTTCATGGGGGCGAAAGGCGAACGACAGCCCCACGAGGCGACAGTCGAACGGATCGAGTCCGGTGGTTTCGGTGTCGAAACAGAACTCCGACGAGGATTCAAGTCGGGCGACGAGAGCGTTGAGGTCGTCGTCGGATTCTACGGCGCGATACGTGTGTTCGACGGATTCGACGGTTTGGCGGGAGTTCGATTCGGACACAGGCTCGGCGATCTTGTCGAAAATCGAAGTCTGGCGCACCGCTTCGGCGGACTGGACGGCGGCGGTTTTTTTGCTCCGTTCGGCTATCATTGAGAAAAATTCGTACTCGTTGCAAAGCTCGTTCAGTCGGTCGGCGTCGGGTTCGCGGCGCGTCATGGAATCTTCGTCCCATTCGCAAGGCACGTCGGTGACAATGGTGACCAGCTTTCGCGACAGCCGCACCGCATCCTCGTTGTTGAGCAGCGATTCAAAGAGTTTTCCTTTCAGTTCGTTCAGACGCCGGTAGAGTTCATCCACCCCGCCGTATTCGCCCACGAGCTTCATGGCGGTTTTCTCGCCCACGCCCGGCGCGCCCGGCACGTTATCGACCGCATCGCCCCAAAGGGCGAGAATGTCGATCACCTGTTCGGGCGACGCGATGCCATACTGCCGGCACACTTCCTCCCTGCCGAGAACCTCGACTTCGCTGCCGGAGCGTTTCGGTTTATAGATAAAAACATTGTCGGACACCAGCTGTCCGTAGTCCTTGTCGGGCGTCATCATAAACACGGAGAAACCCTCCCTTTCGGCGCGTTTCGCCATAGTGCCGATAACGTCGTCGGCTTCAAAATCTTCGACTTCTATCGCGGGAATACGGTAGGCGTGCAGAAACTCCTTGATGACCGGCACGGCGGCAATGATGGCTTCGGGAGTTTCCAGTCTGTTTGCCTTGTAATCGGGATAGATGCGGCGCCGGAACGAGCCGCCTGCGGGGTCGAACACCGCCGCGATATGCGAAGGCTGCTCCTTGTTCAACACTTCGCGAAGACTTTTGACGAATCCGAACACCGCCGACGTATCGAATCCTTTCGACGTGGTTATCGGACGTTTGACAAATGCATAATGCGCCCTGAAAATCAGCGAATATGCGTCGAGCAAAAACAATTTCTTCATATTTACTACCTTCCTTACTTTTCATTTGCGGCAAATGTAGTAATTAATTATGAATTATGAATTATGAATTATGAATTGCCTGACGGACGCGGGGAGAATTAAGAATTAAGAATTAAGAATTAAGAATTACGACCGGCTTCGGCCGTCATCCGTTGCATAATACAAACCATTAATCTATATTTGCGCTTGAATTAAAAGTGCTTGAACACGCCCTTGTAAACGGAAACGTAGTAGGGGGCTGGAAAGATACTGACGACGGGAAGTTTTATTTCGACAGTTGTAAGATTTTCCGAGATAAAGGCGAAGCAATAGAGTTCAAGCCAACAATTAAAGCCATAAGGAAATGATAAAAGGAATCGAAAAATTACAGCTCGATGCAGAGCAACAGAGGCTGCTTGCAGTTTCCGAGATGAACTACAAACGTTACGGACGAATCTACTTTAAGGTAGTCTCGTTTGAGAACAATGTTCTTACTGTAAAGGTATGGCAAATGGAAAACGAAGCTGAAAAATACCTTACGGTGAAGGAACTCGCGGACAGAGCAAACGGAGTGTTCAGAGACGTGCTTCCCGAAAACGCAACGATTCACGTCCGCCCTATCCCTTTCAAACCCGACGACTTGGCAAAGTTCTCCGCATCGGACATAGAAAACAAGATGAACGAACTCGGATTAAAACCAAAGGACTTGGTCAAACTGTTGAATATGGACAAATCGACC
>JAITHX010000236.1 GCA_031279735.1 Prevotellaceae bacterium | reverse complement strand
ACGAGCAGGCAACAAGCAAACAACAAAGGACAAGAGCGCATTGTGCGCCGATTTTCGAGAGTTTCATGTCAATTTCCGTTTTTTTAATTCGACGACAAAGTTAATCAGAATTATAAATTATCGGTGATGGCGTGAATCCGTTGATCCTATCCCTGAAGGGTAATGTCTCAAATCGTATGATTCGCGAGGATAAGCGACCGATACTAATTGGAGGTTGCGGTGAGCAGCAGCCTCCAATTAGTATCGGTCGCTTATCCTCGCGAATCATACGATTTGAGACATTACCAAATTATCAATTATCAATTCTTAATCCGCATTTCACTCCTGACCTGATACCCCTTTCATTCTCGACCCGATCCGCATTTCATTCCCGACCTGATCCGCATTTCATTCTCGACCTGATCCGCATTTCATTCCTACTAGGAATGAAACAGCACTCCGAATAGAAATGAAACAGTACACCGGATAGAAATGAAATGGTACACAGAATAGGAATGAAACAGCACTCCGGCAAGGAATGACATGTTGCTCCTGCTTAAAGCGACCATTGCGATTATGCTGAAAAGGCGAAGAGTGTCGGCGCAAACAAAGTCTCGCGCATTCACGCTCCCGACATTCATTTGTTCCGGCATTCCGGATTCGGATAAAAAAGCAAGGCAAGAGACGAAAAGAGACTTTTTTTAATATGCTCTAACCGCTGAGCTACGCCGACAATTTATTCGATCGCCGGCGGAAGGATTCGAACCTTCGACCCTATCCGTTAAACGCGAAGTAACTCTTTTCTAACGGCACTTGCTTTCGAAGCGCAAAGATAATCATTTTTATTTTTTCGTTTTGTACGATAAAATATGTATCGTCACGCCGACGGCAACGAGACATAGCGGAATCTGAACGACGAGCTTTCCGTCGGCAACGAAAAAGACGGTGTAGAGGATGCTTGCCCACATCAGGCTCACCGAATATATCTTGATGCGCAGAGGTATGGCTTTCTCGTGGAGGAAACTCGCGATGTACGTGCCCAGAATCCGGTGATGCAGCAGCCACCCGTGCAGTCGCTTCGAACTGCGCGCAAACAGTGCCGCCGACAGCAGCAGAAAAGGCGTGGTCGGCAATACGGGCAGAAAAATTCCCGCAACTCCCAAACACAAGCTGACCAGACCCAAACAAACAAATATATATTTCATGACCGCAAAGGTAGCAATTATGAGTTAATGCATTACGACCCGACACAAAAAAAACTCCGGCAGCCGGACGAAAACAAGCTCCGAATTACGAAAAAACAACTATCTTTGTCGCATTATTTGAATGTAATTTGTAGTAGGTCATTATGAAGATAATTATTGTGTTGGCGGCGACGTTCCTTTCCGCGGGCGCGTTCGCAAAGGATATAGCCGCGATAAGCGAAGTGAATTTCTACGGAGTGGATTTTTCCCGATCCTGCCCGTCCGGAATGGAGAAGACGCCCGAAGCGATACGAACGGGATTGAAGAAAATCAACAATTTGTTTTATAAAAGAACATACGAATCATGAAAAAAGTACTTGTATTTATTGCGGCCTGCTGCATGGCGACGCCGCTCATTTCTCAGAAAATCACGGTAACGAACGGGTCGGTCGATTTCGTGAAGAATCAGAAAGTCCTGCAATTTGCCTTCACCTACGAAAACATGACGGTGGGCAACATGACGGAAACAAGATACGTGGAAAAAAAGGTTTCCGATTACAATACAAAAGAACCCGGCAGAGGCGATCGCTGGCAGGAAGCGTGGAGAGGCGACAGGGAAGGACGTTTTGTTCCAAAGTTCAAGGAACTGTTCGATAAAAACATGGAAGACTACGGAATAGTCTCCGACGACGTCAACAACCAGAACGCCGAGTATCGCATCGAAATCAATACCGATTTCACCGAACCGGGATTCAACGTGGGCGTAGTGCGACGAAACGCCGCAATTCATTTGACTTGTAAAGTATTTAATATCGCCACCGGCGAAGAGGCGGCTACAATCAAGGTCAATAATGCGTCGGCAAACAATTTCTGGGGCACGGACTTCGATACAGGCTTCCGCATTCAGGAATGTTACGCCAAGGCAGGCAGGGAACTGGCTAAATTTTTTGTAAAGAAAGCCAAACTGTCGAAAACAAAATAGAACCGCGACAATCTGAAATTTTAAAAAACACACTATATGGTACAAGATGGATTAGCATCACAGGTAGAAGACTTAACCGCAGCGGGCGACGCTGCCTCAAAACTTAACAGCGAAACGGGCATCAGCCTGCTGGATTTGTTCCTGCAGGGCGGATTCACAATGTGGATACTGCTGGGACTCTCGTTCATCGCCGCATGGATTTTTGTCGAACGGCTGTTCGCCATCATTCGCGCATCGAGAATCGACCACCGGTTCATGGAACAGATAAAACAGTATGTACACAACGGACAGATCAATTATGCGATCGACCTTTGTCGCATGACCAACAGCCCCATTGCCCGGTTGATAGAAAAAGGACTGGAAAGAGTGGGACGTCCGCTCAGCGACGTGCAGACAGCGGTGGAAAACATGGGTAATCTGGAAGTAGGCAAACTCGAACGCGGATTGCCGATGCTTGCCACCGTATCCGGAGGCGCGCCGATGATAGGATTTCTCGGCACGGTTATCGGAATGATACTCGCGTTCTACAACATGGCTGCCGCAGGTTCGAGCATAGACATTTCGATGCTGTCGGGCGGCATCTACCTCGCTCTGGTGACAACGGTGGGAGGACTGATTGTGGGCATTATGGCTTTCTTCGGCTACAATTACCTTGTTTCGCGCATCGAAAGAATCATCTACAAAATGGAAGCCAACACAATCGAATTTATGGATCTGCTCAACGAGCCTGTATAAAACGAACCCGCATAAAACGAACCCGCAGTCACATGGCAATAAAACGAAATTCTAAAGTCACTTCCAACTTCAGCATGGCTTCGATGACCGACATCGTTTTCCTGCTGCTGATATTCTTTCTGGTAACCTCAACGCTTATAAACCCCAACGCCCTGCGCCTCTCTTTGCCCAAAAGCAACAATCAGGTATCGCCCAAGTCGAAACAGAGAGTCGCAGTGTCGATACGACAACTTTCGCAAAACAAATACGAATATTACGTCAACACCAAGCAGGTGACGTTCGCCGAAATCGAGCGCAACCTTCAGCTCACCCTGCTGAACGTCGAAGACCCGGTGGTGGCTCTCTATGTCGATGATACCGTACCGACAGGCGAAGTGGTGAAAATAATGAATATAGCCGCGCGCAACAATTTCAGAATGATTCTTGCCACGGCTCCCGAATAAGAATCGTCAGAACTGTTAAAAAAATTAAAACATGATTGCAAGCCAAAACAAAACGGAGGAACACGGCGACAGAACGAGGGCAACAGCCATCGTGATATTTTTATTTGCTTTAGTCTTTTTCGCGCTGTCGTGGTTCAAAATAGGCAGAACCGACTCGAAACCGAAAGATTCGGTCATCGAAATAGTCCTCGAAAAAGAGGTGCGGCGTCCGCCCGGCGTCAAGCAGATAGCCCCTCAGCAAAGACCCGTCGCAAGTCCCGCCATTATAAACAAACCGGGACTTTCGGCGCCCGAATCGGCAAAGATCGCGGCAACCAATCAAAGCACCAAGCCTAAACCCCAGCCCAAACCCCAGCCTTCCAAAATTACGGACAAGGGCGACATAGAAACCAAAACGACCCCAACCCCGAAAATCAATCAAAAAGGACTCTTCCAGTCGAACTCTTCGGGGAAGGAGGAAGCGAAGGAAAACGCGGAAGTCAGCGAAGACAAACTGTTTCACGGCGTAGGACGAGAAACGCAGGCAACGCGAACCAACGACACGCCCATAGGTCCCGACCACCGCTCGCCCGTTACCGCCAATCTTTCGGGACGCACCATTGTGGGTTCCCTGCCGCTGCCGTCCTACAACAGTCGCAATTACGGAACCGTAGTCGTGGAAATCACCGTTGACCAGAACGGCAACGTAACCAAATCCGCCGTGCGACCGAAAGGAACAACCGTTCAGGCTCGCGAACTCTGGCGCGCCGCCGAAGATGCAGCCCGCAAAGCAAAGTTCAACATGAAAACCGACGCTCCGGTTTATCAAATCGGTACAATTACTTATATCTTCAGCCTTAAATAGAGGTTAGCTGTTAGCTGTTAGTTTTTCAGACATAGAGCCGGAAAGACTAACCGCTAGCCGCCAATCACTGCGGTAAAGGTCTCCATATCCTCGCAAGTTCCTCTTTTCGTGCATGATTTGCATTTTTCGCACGGCAGGGAGATTCTTTTCAGATATTCCATTTTTGAAAGAAATTTATCTTTCAAATATCGGGAAACGATACGGGAGCATCCGCTTGCCATTTTTATCACTATCGTATTGTTTTTGTAACAATATGATTGTATATATCCCAGATTAATTATTCCGCTTCTATTGTACTTGAAGAAGATCAAGGGAAGATTTTCTGCGAACATCCTTAACGGAACATCCACGCAAACAGGTGTTTTTACTTTATTAACCGTTATTTCGGAATAAGGCGAATCAACGTGAATTTCCACTATTTCTTCGTATGGATGGAACTTCCACTCGGTTCGTACCTTTATTCCCAATGCCGTTCTGTCGAATTTGACGTTTAATTTACTCATAACTATATACTTGTTTTTAATATTGTGACGCACTGCAAGGATAGCGATTATTTTCCGATCGGCAAAACACCCTCGATTCACCTCAAACGATATTTTAATGCGATATTTTAATTATAGTTGTGATTACATGCGTTTTCCAAAAACAGGTATCGTTCCTCGTCGTTTTACTTTCCTTCAACTTTTAACTCCGCTACACGTTTTTTAATTGTTTGTAACAGCTTTAGTTCTGAGTTTAGTGTTTTCTCCGTGAATATAATTGACAATATACTGTAAAATAGATATTTGAAAAAACACAATGCCATTCACGATACAAAAACATACCATTCGGAAAATTTTTCTTGTTTTGCACATTTCGCCACATTATTTTTGTGCCGATAAAAAATTCGTAACCGATTAAATAATCCGTAATGAAGTATCTGAAAATATTATTTGTAGTTTTTTTTGTATGGTCATGTAAGTTTTCAATCCTTACCGCACAAGTTAAGTCAGTGAACGGCAAAATTACGAATGAACGACAACAAACTGTATCGGCGTATAATATAAGCATTCTAAGCAAGGTCGATTCGTCATTCGTGACAACGAAGCATTTTGTCACGGATACATTTTCCATCGAAATACCGTCGTTGCAATGTCTTTTGAAAATTTCAAGCGTCGGTTTCAAGGAGATATTCGTGACGCTCCCCGAAAATCAGAAATCGGACAAAATGGATTTGGGAACGATACTTCTACCAATCGTCGCATACGATCTCGATGAGGTCGTGGTTACAGGCAAGAAACCGTTTATGACCATGCAGAGCGACAAATTGATTTACAACGTCGAAAATACTACCGTCGGCAACTCCGGCACGGCAATCGACTTGTTGAAGCAAACTCCATACGTCATAGCCGACCGGAACGACAATATCATCGTTGCCGGAAAAGACAAAACCATGATTCTGATAAACGGCAAGCGGATAAGAAACAACGAGGAATTGCGCGTGCTTAATTCGGCGCAAGTCAAACAAGTGGAAATAATCGAGAATCCATCGGCGAAATACGAGGCTGAAGGTCACGCCGTGATTAACGTCGTTCTGCGGAAAATCATGAACCATGGATTGACAAGTTCCGTTTATCTGGGTCACAGACAAGGTAAGCAGGGAACTCAGTTCCTGAATCCCGAAATATCGTACCGGATAAATAAATTGCGGTTTTGGGGAAACTTCGGAGCCGAATTATTCGGAAGCGGGGGAAAAGGCGAAAACCGGACGAAATACGAAAAGGAAGATTATCTCTTCAAGTCACATTCCTACGATTTGTATATGAAGCGGGAAGCTATGGATTTAACATACAATGCAGGAGTTGATTACGATATTGATGTCTGCAATACCTTAAGCGTTTATCTGGACGGATATTCGAGAAACAGTAAGAGAAAGATTATTTCCAACATGGAAATAGAAAAAAACGATTTTACATATCCGACTTTGCAGACCGAAACTTACGAAAGGTATAAGCCCAAACTAAATTCTGCGGGAATAAACTATTCATATAACGGTAAATCGGGTGTCAAGGTAACGTTCACAGGCGATATAACCAATTATATGTCGGATACGGACAGCGATATATCGGAAACGAATCTGACTTCGTTACGCGTAAACGAAATGAGAAGTTTTTCCAACGCGAAATACAATTTATATTCGGCGAAAATCGACATCGAAATTCCAATATCGGATAAAGCCGGCAAATTGGAGTTCGGCGGCAAGATTTCATACATAAAAACCGACAACGATTTTTTTTTCGAACGATTAACCGCCGTGAATCAATGGACGATGGATTCGGCGTTTACAAACGATGCCGGCTATTCGGAACAAATTGCGGGCGTGTACGCGCTTTGGTCGGGAAACATCGGAAAATGGCAATATTCCATAGGTTTCAGAGGTGAAAACACTTGGTTCACTAATTTGTCTGACAGCAAAATCATACACGAGGAAAACGATTTTCGGTTTTTTCCAAACGTTTCCCTCGCTCGTCCAACCGAAACCGTTACATACACTTTCAGTTATACACGCCGTATAAGCCGACCGAACTATTCGGCGATGAACAATAACCTGCTCTATATCGATACGCTTTCCGTCCGCAGAGGGAATCCCTTTTTGCGACCGACTATTTACAATACAACGACTTTTAATCTGTTGTACGGAAAAAAAATGAATGTCGGCGTATCGTATTCCCACATTGAAGCACCGCAAGACTTGCTGTATGTCAACGACAGAGAAAAAATCGAACATCACACTATATTCCATACGAATGTAAAGGACACATGGTCGGTGAGCGTGAACGCCGGCGGAAGTTTCAAATGCGGAAAATGGAGTACGCAACCTTTCGTTTCGTTTTCATACGGCCCGGTACGAATAATAGACGACGGCGTTGTCTATACTTTTCGCAATCCCGGATATACCCTCAGAAGCATCAATCAAATGGAACTTCCCCGTAATTATATGCTCGACGCTACGGTTGCATTTATCCAACCTGCTCACAGTTTCAAAAAATTCGGCGAACAGTTGGACTTTACATTGGGGTGCACCAAGAAATTATTACGAAACAGACTGATTTTGCAAGGTTCGGCAAAATACGTTTCCAAAATATGGTCGCAGGAACATAATTACAGTTACAAATACACTTTTTTGACATGGGAGGGAAACACATACGGGTTATCATTCATAGTAAGCGCAAGGTTTTATTTGAACGACAACAATAAGTCGGTAAAGAAAAACAAAACGAGCGGCGAAGACGAAATAAAAAGATTTTAATCGATTGGAAATGGAGTTAGTGCATAAAAAAACATATTACCATATACAAAGAGAAAAAATATGGAATACGGGAGAGGAGCATTTCGCAGGCAGTGAAAAGATAGGTAATTATTCTCCCGTTGAAGGCTCTATTCATATAGGAGCGTCCCCTTTGGAGCAATTCGATCTTGTATGGTGGAGAACACAATGTGGTGCAGTTATGCAAGACGGATTTATTTTTTCCGAATCAATTGCCCGAAACATTGCACTATCGGATGAGAAAATTGACGTTCCAAAACTACATGAAGCAGCACGGATAGCTAATATCGACGATTTCGTATCTAATCTGCCGTTAGCGTACAACACTGTTATCGGACAAGAAGGTCAAGGTATTAGTCAGGGACAACGACAACGTCTATTGATTGCAAGAGCTATTTACAAAAATCCGCAGTTCATCTTTTTGGATGAGGCAACCAACGCCCTTGATGCTAATACGGAAAAGATAATGGAAAAGGAAATAGTACCGGAAAATACAGCGGAGATAATTGAGGAGGAAGCATCCTGTATCGGCATAGAGTTCGACGAGAACGGCGAACCGATTGGCTGCTACACGCCTGTGGAAATATTTGACGAACTTGATCGCAACTTTGTCGCAACTTTTGGCGAAGAAGGTCGCCGAAGGGCAAACGCACGCCGCGAGAGATGGAATCGGAGAGGTACATGGCATTTCAATGAATTAAGAATTAAAAATTAAAAATTAAGAATTGCCATCCGGCTCTATCACTCCTAAACCCTCCCCGCGTCCGACAGGCAATTCATAATTCATAATTCATAATTCATAATTTCTTAATTTCTTAATTTCTTAATTTCTTTTTATAAATTTGCGCCGTTATTTTTTTTGTTGTTTTATGAAAAAGTTTGTTTTAACGATTGTTGTCATGGTGTTTGCAATCAGTGACGCTTATACTCGCGAACAGGACGTCATCACATTTCAGGTGGGCGAGGCTACGCTCAGTACTTTGACCGATGTTCACAGCCGCAATACTCCCGCCAATCTGATTGGCGCCACTCCCGAAATTCTCCGGAAATACGCGCCCGAAGGGGTTTATCCCGCCGCGATAAACGCTTTTCTCGCGCGAATAAACGGAAAAACAATACTCATAGATACAGGACTGGGACAAAAACTGAAGGACAATCTCCGTTCGCTCGGAACAGATCCGGAACAGATCGATGCGGTTCTGATAACTCACGCGCACGGCGACCACATTGGCGGACTGCTCGACAGCAGCGGCAAACCGGCGTTCCCGAACGCAGACCTGTATTTCTCAAAGGCTGAACACGACTATTGGAAAGCAGTGTCGGGAAAAAGCAATGCTTTGTTTCTCAAAATCGTTGAAGCATACGGCGACAGACTGAAGCTCTTCGTTCCCTCCGAACCCGAACCGAGCAACCTGCCTCTGGCGGGAATACGGGCGCTTTCGACTCCCGGTCACACTCCCGGTCACACCGCCTTTCTGCTGGAATCCGACGGATCGAAACTCCTCGTATGGGGCGATTTGACCCACGCGACAGCCATCCAGCTTCCTCATCCCGAAGTGGCGATCACCTACGACGTCGATCCGGCACAGGCAGTTGCAACACGCGCTAAAGTGCTCGAATACGTCGCCGAAAACAAAATTCCCGTTGCAGGCATGCACATTGCCTTTCCCTCGGTGGGCGACGTCAGGAAAAACGACGGGCAAGGCTATCTATTTTCGCCTTTCTGCACTTGTCTCGGAATATGATATGAATCTATTAACCAGTATAAACACCCCCGCCGATCTTCGTCGGCTGAACGTAATCGAACTTGTAAACCTGTCGGGAGAAATCAGAGATTTCATCATAGACAAATGTTCGTCCAATCCCGGACATTTCGGGGCAAGTCTCGGCACGGTCGAACTGACCGTCGCCCTGCATTACGTCTTCAACACTCCCTACGACAAAGTCATTTGGGACGTGGGGCATCAGGCTTACACCCACAAAATAATCACGGGCAGACGAAATGTCTTCGATTCAAACCGGAAATACAACGGATTGAGCGGATTCCCCAAGATTAAGGAAAGCGAATACGACGCTTTCGGCGTCGGACACGCTTCCACCTCCATTTCCGCCGGACTGGGCTTTGCCATCGCCGCGCGCCTGAACGGAGAAAACAGAAAGATTATTTCGGTGATAGGCGACGGCTCGTTCACCGGAGGCATGGCTTTCGAGGGACTCAACAACGCGGGCTGGGAGAACGCCAACATTCTCGTGGTTCTGAACGACAACAATATCGCCATCGACCCCAATGTGGGCGCCCTGAAAAAGTATCTCACGCGCATCACCTCGTCGGGAAAATACAACAGACTGAAAAAAAGCGTCTGGGACATGTTCGGCGAAGGGCGGCTCAGGAAGCTGTTTCGATATGTGGGCAATTCGCTGAAATCAACGATGATCTCCGAGAGCAATCTTTTTGAATCGCTGGGCTTCCGCTACTTCGGACCCATCGACGGTCACGACGTAGGCATGCTGGTGCAGACTCTCTCCAGCCTCAAAACCATCAGCGGCCCGATTCTCCTGCACGTGATAACGAAAAAGGGAAAAGGATTCAAACCCGCCGAAAAGAACCAAACCGAATGGCACGCTCCGGGCAGGTTCGACCGAAATACGGGCAAGATATTCGCCCTGACGCCCGATTTCTCGAAGCCGGCAAAATATCAGGACGTTTTCGGAGAAACCATAGTCGAACTCGCCGAGAGCAATCCGAAAATCGTGGGCATCACCCCCGCAATGGCTACCGGCTGTTCGCTGAACTTCATGATGTCGAAAATGCCGAAAAGGGTCTTCGACGTGGGAATAGCCGAAGCTCATGCCGTAACGTTTTCGGCAGGTCTGGCGGCGGCAGGTCACAAACCTTTCTGCAACATCTATTCTTCGTTCATGCAAAGGGCTTTCGATTCGGTGATTCACGACGTTGCGCTGCAAAATCTCGACGTGGTGCTTTGTCTCGATCGCGGCGGACTTGTGGGAGAGGACGGGCCTACGCATCACGGCGTCTATGACCTTGCCTATCTGCGCCTGATTCCGGGCATGACCGTAGCCGCGCCGATGAACGAAATAGAACTGAGAAACATGATGTACACCGCCCAGCTGCCCGGTTCGGGTCCGTTCTCTATCCGTTATCCGCGAGGTCACGGAGTATCGCCCAACTGGAAACTTCCGTTCGAGAAGATTCAGACCGGCAAGGGCAGGATTCTGCGAGAAGGCAACGACATAGCGGTGTTGAGCATCGGACATCCGGGCAACTTTGCCGTCGAAGCCATAAACCGCGCCGAAGCGGAAGGACTCTCCGTGATGCACTGCGACATGAGATTCGTAAAACCCATAGACGAGGAAATATTACATCTCGCGGGACAAAAGTTCAGCCGCGTCATCACCGTCGAGGACGGCACGGTGATGGGAGGTCTCGGCAGCGCGGTAGCCGAATTTTTCGCCCGCAACAACTACGATTGCAAGGTGAAAATGCTCGGCGTCCCCGACAGTTACATACAGCAGGGAACCGTCGAAGAACTGCGTGCCAACTGCGGATTCGACGCCGAAGGCATATACAACGCTTTAATAATTATGAATTATAAATTATGAATTATAAATTATGAATTATGAATTATGAATTATGCGAAATGTGCGGACTTACCGAAGAGGAGATAGTGCGTTATTTTCCCGAACATATAGCCGAAACCGCCGAGGAACTCGGAGTAAGCTCCGGGGAACTGCTCGAAAGAATGCGTGCCTATTACGACGGTTTCTGCTTCGACGGTGTTCACCGGCTCTACAATCCGTTTTCCACTCTGAACTTTTTCGCGAAAAGGGATTTTCTTGATTTCTGGATGCAGTCCGGCGCAAGCAGACTGATTGGCGATTATCTGAAGAAGCGAAACCTGACAGTGGAACAGTTTCGCAATATCCCCGTAACCGGAAAATTCGTGAACGAACCGGGCGAAATTGATTCCGCTTCTCCAGCTGGATTCCTTTATCAGACGGGATACCTGACTATCCGCGAGAAAACGGCCGACGATTTCATTCTTGACTATCCCAATACGGAAGTGCTTAACTCGATGTCGGAACTGCTGGCGCGGAACATTCTGCCAGACGGGGATTCCTTCGGAAATTTGCAAACCTGTCTGTTGACCTCCCTTGCAAGAAACAGGATCGATGACCTGCAAACAGCGTTGAACGCTCTGCTGGCAAGTATCCCCTACGACGATTTCACCCGTGCCGGAAATTTGAACATCATGGTGAACGACTACTCGTTTCCGGTTCAGGAATGGCTCTACCGTTCCACGATTCTCGCGTTTTTTCGGGGCTGCGGAGTTGTTGTGTTCGCCGAGATGCACACGAATCTCGGACATGCCGATCTGGTTGTTTCGCATCGGGGAAACACTTACGTCATCGAACTGAAAGTGGCGTACAGGACGGAAGACGTTCCCGCCAAACTCATCGAAGCCCTCAATCAGATGAAGCGGAAAAATTATCTCGCTCCGTATCCGGGAGCGACAGGTCTGGCAATGGTGATAGACGATACAAAGCGGCAGATTACGGAAAGCAAACCGCTTGGCGATTCACTGCTCACTGCTCACTAAATCGTTGTAATCGGGAATATCGTCGATAAGGACGAACCGTTTTTCTTGTTCGGAGAACCGGTGGAAAAAATGCGAGACACCGTTGGTTACTATCAGATAGGGAACGTTTAGCTGGAGATTGTATCGTGACAGCTGTTCAAAGGCAGCACTGGTGATTTTCACTTCGGGGGCTTTACACTCCACAGCAAGCAGGGGTTTTCCTCTGCGGTCGTGCACCACTATATCGCTCCGTCTGGTCAGTCCGTTCAGTTCGAGCTGCATTTCGACCCGAATGAGACTTTTCGGTACCTTCTTCGTTTGAATCAGATATTGCATAAAGTTTTGCCGCACCCATTCCTCTGGAGTCAAAGTGACGTATTTGCGACGCACCGGATCGAAAATCATTCTCGTTTTCCCCCTGTTCCTGATTCGGTGTTCAAAGCGGGGCAGATTCATGTTTCGTTCGTTGTCCCGACGACTTCGGCGAAGCGAGACATTCCGTACATCATCAGAAATAGTTCGGCGAGCGTCACCACATCCTTTTCACAGTAAGTGGCAATCCGTTGAAGATCCCTGTCTTCGTAATAGACCTTAGCCACCATACTGCCGTCTATGTCGTCCTTGGGCGAAGGTATTCCGAAGATAGCAGCAAGGAGTTCGAGTGAGCAGTAATGTTTGTAGTC
>JAITHX010000217.1 GCA_031279735.1 Prevotellaceae bacterium | reverse complement strand
AATTCTTAATTCTTAATTCTTAATTCTTAATTATGAACTCCGCAGGCAATTCTTAATTTTTAATTCTTAATTCTTAATTTCCGCAGGGCAATTCTTAATTATGAACTCCGCAGGCAATTCATAATTCATAATTCTTAATTCATAATTCAATACACCGTTCCGCCGAGAAAGAACTCGGAAATCTGCATTGTATTGCTGTTTTGCTGCCATGCGTCGTATCGACATTTCACGTAGCGGTAACTGCTGAGCGGCACCAGCACGTTTCCCGAAGAGCTGGTTGCGGCGTCGGGATTTCCTGCTGAACTGTCCGAGCCGCTGTTTGGCATCTCGATGCTTTCCCTTATCGCCGTCCATTTGCTTTGGTCGGCGATGCAGGCGGGGTCGTTGCTGCCGAACAGCGAAATTTTCTGCGGTTTCAGCGCGGCGCCAAGCGAACCGTTGAGACGATAGACTATTCGGAAATAGTCGAACTCTTCTTCCCGTCCGAGATCGACGATGAAATAGATTTCCGTGCCGAAATCGGCATCGTTGCTGGACACTCCGCCGTTGCTGTGCGCTCCGCCGTCGGAGCCGAACGCCGTTCCCGGTCCCTTCACCATCGAAAGATAGGTGGTGTAATCGCCGTCGATGTGAGCGCGGGGCGAGTTCAAGCCGTCCGTAGCGGCGGCAGCCCACGGCAGTTTGTGCGAGAGATAAGGCGACTTGTTTTTCGCCGAAATCGCTGCTGCCGCCGCCGTTCCCGGTCCGCTCATCACGTTGTCGAACTCTTCTCCGTTGTCGGCGCGGGTTTCGAGAGGCACGCGCCACGAGCTGCGGTCGAACGTGTTTCTCGACGATGTGGGTTTAAGCGCAACTTCGGAAAACACCTGTACTCCGTCGTAGCGGAACAGGGCGGAATAGGCGAACTCGGCGCTTTCGTATCCCGAAATGGTGTAGGCGCTGGTGCGGCTGGTGTTGGAAAACGATTTGCTGTCGAACGTAAGGCGGTCGGTCCAGAGCATTTCGTAGCCCACCCAGTTGTCGTCGGACGAAAGGTCGGGGAAAGTGAATTTCTTGCCGGTGCGGTCGTATTCAATGTCGTCGGCTTTGGGAGTGTTCATCACGTAGGTGTAGGGCGAGTGGAAGAAATCCGTTCTGCCGGGTCGATAAACCGAACGGTAGCGGAACGAGTGGGCGTTGAAGTTGTCGAGCGTCACCCTTTTCGCAGTGTCCGCACGGAGCGACTTGCGCGTTCCGTTTTCGCTCCATTCGATAACGGTTTCGTACATGGAAGTGTCCTTCACTTCCGAAAAAGTTATCGTCGGTTTGCGCGGATCGTCTGAATTGTAGTCCATTATTGCGCGGGTCATCAGATAGGATTCGTAAACCGCGCCATAGACTTCGGCGGTAACGGGGGCGGTGAGCGACTTGTTGCCCGCGTCGTCGTGGAGCACGAACTCGAAGATATAGGTTCCTTCTTCGAGGTTTTCGATTAGGAACGAAGTTGCGCCGGCGGCGTTCACCGGTTTTTCCAGCACCTGCGTTTTGTTTGCCCAGTAAACCTTTACGGTTTTCGCTCTGGGGTCGGTCATCGGGGGCAGTTCCACGAGAGCCTTGTTTCGCTCGCCGATTATGGTTATTTCGTCCGGTATCATCTTGGCGAGATAGCTTACGGGTCCGTCCTCGACATATTTCCGATGATTTTCGTCCATCGGGGTGCAGGACGTTGCGAGTGCCGCCAGTCCTGCGGCGAAGAGTAAGAGTATGATCTTTTTCATGTCTCGATGTTTTTTATTTGTCTGAGCCGTGAAATTCGAGTTCGCTGAGCATTACTGCCGTGGCGAAGCTATAGAGTTCTACGGTCTGGAAGCGCACATAGCGTATTTTTTGTCCTGCGGGAATGGAAAAGACTATTTCGAATCCGTTTTCGAGTTTTAGTCTGTCGTCGTCGGTGCCGACGCCCGACGGAAGCGGGTCGGAAGAGCCGTCGGCTCTTGTAAAAAAGCCTTCGCCGATAAACAGCCAGCTCGGATCGGAGAGATTGTCGGCGAGGTTGTGCGCCGGATCGCTGCCGATGTATGTAGAGCCGTAGATGCGCGCGAGTTTGGGCATTCCGCCTTTCCACACGTGCTGCCAGTCGTCGCTTGAGCCGCCCATTCGCGTATCCGAAGCGCGCATCCACACCATGGCGCGGCTAAGGGAATACTCCTTGCCGAGATCGATGCAGAACGACTGCGGAATTTTGCTTCCCTGCGGTTTGGTGTGATAGCAGGAAGCGGCGGATTTCATTTTCAAATCATCCCAGAGCCTTGAGAAAGCCACGTCGGAGCCGCCCCACGAATGCATCTGATGACCGTCCCAGTCGGCGCATTTGTCGTCGAACACGTATTCGCCCGAAATATCGTCGAGCCGGTGGACTCGACATTCGGAGTACATGCCTTTGTCGCAGAGTTCTTCCCACCAAGGAGTAAGGACATGCTGTTTGTATTCCGACCAATGGCCGAATCCGTCCTTCACTCTTACGGCGAAAGTGGCTTCCAGGGTATCCTGTCCCTTTATCGCATATTCCACTTTGGGGGCGGAAGTATGAAGCTGTCCGAGTTCCTGCCATCCGCCCTGCACCGTGTCGTTCCGTTTGTAGATGAAGAACGACAGTCTGGATTTCGTTTCGTTATCGGCATCGATCCGAATGCCGCGAAAATAAGGGTTCACCGCCACCCTTTCGGCAATGGCGAGATAGGGCGGAGTGCGGGGGCTGACAGTCTGTCGCACCGGTTCGGAGGCGACATTGCCCGTGCTCACCGAATACAGTCTGACTTCCACCGTGCAGGCGTCCCTGAATCCTTCCGCCACCAGCGAATCGGTGTAGAACGAGGCGGTGGCGTCCATGTGTTTTCCGTCGTCGGTGGTCCATTCGGCGCGGACGAATTTGATGTTCTTGTCGTCGGGGAGTTTGAAGTAGATCACCGACGAGCCTTCGCGATCCGCCACTCGGCTCACCGTCACCTGCCGAGGCACGGCCGTGCTTCCGTGCGGATCGTTGACATTGTCCTTGCCGCACGACGCGAGGGCGGCGGCGCAGACGAACGCTATAAGCGTAAAAAATATATTTTTGAACATTGTCGTAAAAATTAAAGGATTACCAGCCATAATTCTGAAGCGTATTTGGATTGCGCAATATTTCATCGTCGTAAATCGGCCAGAAATAATCGCGGGGAGTGAATTTCGACTGATGCAGCAGCGTTTCGTTGTAATACTCCGCCGGCGTGCTGTATCGGAGGTTCCAGCCCGTAATCGGCCGGTTGTATTCGCGGAGCGCGTCCTTCCAGCGGCGCAGGTCCCAGAAGCGATGGCCTTCGAAGACGAACTCTATGAGAGTTTCGCGCTTGATGATGTCGCGCAGCCCGTCCTGTCGGTTCGGCTTGCCGGGGTCGTTCGAGAAATCAGTCCACGATTCCTTCACGCCTCTGAGACCGGCGCGGGCGCGGATACTGTCGAGCAAACCGATGGCTTCGTCGCGCGCCGCCTGCGTGTTTGCCGATTCGTTAAGCGCTTCGGCATACATCAGATATACTTCCGGCAGGCGGATTATGGGAAACGGATAAGAGATAAAAGTGAAGGCGGTGGAAGTGACCGAAGTTCTCGGATGCAGCAGTTTTTTCGGATACATGCCGGTGGGGTTCCACGAGTGCATGACGGCATTGGCGGCGGCTTCGGCGTTTCTTGCCATGAGATACTGTTTCAGGTTGGTATTGCCCTGTCCGAACCATATTCCGCGGTCGAACCCCACGGATGCGTAGTATCGCGGTTCGCGGTCGAAGTGCATGCCGACGGTGCGGGGCGTCTGATCTGCGTCCGTCGGTCTCGCAAGTCTATATTGCTGGTCTTCGCCTATGAGTCGAGGCGTGAATCGCGCGTTGTAGTTCCATGTTTTGTCCTCTTCGACAGGCACTCCGTTCTTGGAATGAAACAGATAAAGTATTTTGACCGGCACTCCGAAATTGGCGCGGTATTGAGTGGTATTGCCCGTGCCGGCAATAAGTTCGCGGGGATGCGTCTGCTGCTGTATGTCCGTGCCCCAGTTGCCGGTGTTCGCCCAGATGATGTCGGAGTTCCATCTTTCGGAAAGCGACATTCGCAGGGTGAGGTCAAGCCGTATTTCCGGCGGCATGTCGGACATGATATCGTTGCCGGTGTATTTGTAAAGTCGCGTCAATCCTCTCAGGCGCAGAAAGTCCAGAGCTTCGCGGCAGGCATTTGCCGCATCCGCCCAGCGCCGGAGCTTTTCGTCTTCGGTTTTGACCGGGCTGAAAATTTCCACGCCCCGTTTGTCCGTCAGCCCCCGATAGTCCGTGTTGCCGTTGAACAGAGGGCTTGCGCGATAAACCATCATCTTGGCTTTGAGTATGCGGGCGATGCCTTCGGTGATTCGCCCCTCCTCCTGCACCTTGTTTTCGATGACGTCGGGCAGATGTCCGCTCTTTATCACCGAATCCATCTTGTTTATAACATAGTCGAAACATTCGTCGAGCGTGTTGCGGAACACGTGGGTGGCTTCGGTTCCCGCCTGAATCGAAAGATTCACATCCTTTATCGGCACGGGACCGTACATCCGAATCAGATAGAAATGATAGTAGGCTTTAAGCGCTTCGACCTCGGCTTTCCAGCGGTTTCGTTCCGCCTCCGATATGTCGTAAGTGCGTCCGATGTTGGCGAGGAAGATGTTGCAGTCGGAGATTCCGCGATACAGATTTTTTCCTCCGTTTGCTCCGCGCCAGTAGTCGAACAGTCCGATGGTGGCGCTTTGATTTCCCAGAGCGAGATTTTTGCCGGAGTAGTAGCTTTCGCTGTGGGCGGCGAGCCATATTTCGTCGCTGCCGAGCATGGCGGGGTCTCCGCCGGTCGAACCGACGTTCGGCATATACGAATAGCAGGTAAAGAGCACTTTTTCCGCCTGCGAGCGCATCGAAAAGGCATTGTCCTCGATGGTAGTAATCATGTCGGGAACGATGTCCATATAGCTGCACGAACCTATCGAAAGCGCGGCGGCGAGAGCGAGCAAATATTTTGTAATTCTTTTCATTGCAATGTGTTTTTTAGAACGTGAGATTAAGACCTATGTTGAAGCCCCTCTGGATGGGATAGCCAAGTCCGTTGCCCGCCATTTCCACGTCCCAGAGCTTGAATTTGCTTATGCAAAACAGATTCGTGGCG
>JAITHX010000191.1 GCA_031279735.1 Prevotellaceae bacterium | reverse complement strand
GTCCGACATTTCAAACAAAACAATAAGTATAACAAATTAATGCTCTCCGGTTTCAGGAATATGATAAATAATATTAGAATAAGTAAAATCCTCTCGGACTTTAACATCGGCATCTCGACCCTAGTCGAGTTTCTGAAGAAAAAAGGCGTGGAGGTTGAAGCCAATCCCAACAAAAGAGTTTCGGAAGACGTCTATAACATGATTGCCTCCAATCCCGAATTTAAGAAAGGACGCGACATAAAGGAAGGCTCTCGGAACATCATTCCACGCACGCCGGTCAGCGTTTCTTCCGTCTCCATTTCGGATATCGAAAAACCGCAGGACATTTTCGACGAACCCGATACGGAACGCACTCTTTCGGTTAAAACAAATATTGTTGCCCCTTCCGACGAAATAACGAAAATCGGCGTGAAAATCCCCGAAGAACAGTTTGTGCTCAAATCGCACGAACCCGCCGCAGCCCCGAAATCGCAGCCCGAACCCCAAGCTAAGGAAAAAGTCGCTCCCGCGAAGGACAGAGAAAAAGAAAAGGAAAAGGATGCCCGCGCCGAAACCGGAGGACGGAAACGGGATGCTCATCCGCCGGCTGCCGCAACAACCGCTCAACCGCCGGCTGCCGCAACCGCCGCACAACCGTCGGCTGCCGCAACAACCGCGCAACCGTCGGCTGCCGCAACAACCGCTCAATCGCTGGCTGCCGCAGCAACCGCAACGACTGCTCAATCGCCGGCTGTCGCAACAACCGCTCAGCCGCCGGCTGCCGCAACCGCTGCTCAACCGCCGGCTGCCACAACGACCGCTCAACCGCCGGCTGCCGCAACCGTCGCTCAACCGCCGGCTGCCGCAACGACCGCTCAACCGTCGGCTGCCGCAACAACTGCGGCTACCGTTCCTCCCGTCGCCGCGCAGGAAACCCAGCCGACCGGCAGCGTAGAAACCCAGCCGACCGGCGAAAGCAAGCGGACGGCGAAAGAACCGGAGACCGCCGCAGTTCGCGCCGAGAAAACGGAAAGTCGCAAGGTCGAAGTCGCGGAAACTCGCGCCGCTTCCGAAAAGCGGACGGAAAAGTCGGAAAAGCAGCCGGAAAAGTCTGACGCGCGGAAAGAGGAAAGCAAGGAAAATACTCTCATTACCGCCAAACAAAACGCGGGCGAACTGAGGGGCATAAAAGTCCTCAATACCATCAATCTCGACGAAATAGGGAAAACCGCCGGAAAGAAAAGCAGAAGGAGAGACAGAAACAAAAACAAGAATCAGGACAGCAAGAATCAGGACAGCAAGAACAAGGAACGTCCCGCTTCGCAGAAAACCCAAGAGACGGCTCCCGTCGCCTCGTCCGGCAGGGAAAATCGTGACGCTCGCGAAGGCAAAGACAACCGCGGCGGACGGGACAACCGCGGCAACAAGGAGCACGACAACCGCTCCGGCAGAAACAGCGAGAATCGCCCTGCAAGGGAAAACGACGGCAGAACCGGTCGCGATCGCGACAGGGACAAGGCAAACGACAAGCTGCTCGCCGCGAAAGAACCCGCTGCGGAGAAAAAGGAACCGGCAGTTGAAAAAGTCGAGAAGAAGGAACCCGAGTTTATCGAAACGAAAGTTCGTCAGCTGGCGGGTCCGAAAGTCGTGGGCAATATAGATCTCGGTCAGTTTGCCCGGAAAACCGACGCCAGCAAGGACAAAGGCGGCTCGAAACGCGGAAAGCGCCAGCGCATAGCTCCGAAAAGCGGCAAGGTGAACGTTGCCGACGAAGCGAAACAAAAACAGCTCAGAGACAGGAAGGATGTCAAGGACACCCGCCCGAAGGACGCCCGCCCGAACGACGGACGCCCGAACGACGGACGCAATGCGCCGAGGGACGACAACCGCAACGCGCACAGCAAGCCCGGCGCTCCCGGCACCCACGGTGCTCCCGGCGCTCCCGGCGCTCCCGACAATCGCACCGCTCCCGCCCGCGACACCCGCGACAGAAAGGAACGCTTCAAGCCCATCCTGCATCGTCCGGTGGACGACGATGCCGTTCAGCGTCAGGTCAAGGACACTCTCGCCCGTCTGACCGCCGGAAAAGGACAGAAAACCAAAAGCTCGAAATACCGCCGCGAAAAGCGCGACGCCGTCAGCCAGAAAGCCATGGCGGAACAGGAACTGCGCAAAATCGCAAGCAATACTCTCAAGGTAACGGAATTTGTGACGGTCAACGAACTCGCGACCATGATGAATATTCCCGTGACCAAGGTCATAGGCGCCTGCATGAATCTCGGCCTCATGGTGTCGATCAATCAGCGTCTCGATGCCGAGGCTCTGGTGCTCGTAGCCGAAGAGTTCGGCTTCTCGGTCGAGTTCGTCACCGCCGAACTGAAAAACAGCATAGAAGTGGAAATAGACAGGGACGACGAGCTCGTGTCCCGTCCTCCGATAATCACCGTCATGGGTCACGTGGATCACGGAAAGACTTCGCTGCTCGACAATATCCGCAAAACCAACGTCATCGCCGGCGAAGCGGGGGGCATAACCCAGCATATCGGCGCCTACAGCGTCGAGGTTGACGGGGGCAGACGAATCACTTTCCTCGATACTCCCGGTCACGAGGCGTTTACCGCCATGCGCGCTCGAGGCGCGAAGGTGACCGACTTGGTTATAATCATCGTTGCCGCCGACGATGCCGTGATGCCCCAAACTGTGGAGGCGATAAATCACGCGGTGGCGGCGGGCGTTCCCATGATCTTCGCGATAAACAAGGTGGACAAGCCCGGAGCTAACCCCGAAAAGATACGCGAACAGCTTGCCGCCATGAATTTCCTTGTCGAGGAATGGGGCGGGAAGTATCAGAGTCAGGAAATAGCCGCAAAACAGGGGCTGAATGTGGACAAACTGCTCGAAAAGGTTTTGCTCGAAGCCGATTTGCTCGAACTCAAAGCCAATCCCGACAAAAGAGCGTCGGGGACGGTCATAGAATCTTCGCTCGACAAGGGACGAGGCTACGTCACCACCCTGCTCGTGCACGGCGGCACCCTGAAACCGGGCGACGTGGTGATTTCGGGCATCTACACTGGGCGCGTCAAAGCCATGTTCGACGAACGCAACAACCGCATAGAAAGCGCCGGACCTTCGACGCCGGTACTCATGCTCGGACTCAACGGAGCGCCCGCCGCCGGCGAAACATTCAACGTGATGGCCGACGAAAAGGAAGCCCGCGAAATAGCCGGCAAACGCGAACAGCTCATCAGAATGCAGGACATCCGTACCCGCAAGCACATTACGCTCGAAGAAATCGGACGACGCATAGCCATAGGCTCGTTCAAAGAACTAAACGTGGTGGTGAAAGCCGACGTTGACGGATCGATGGAAGCAATAGCCGATTCGCTTATCAAACTTTCGACCGAAGAAGTGCAGGTCAACATCATCCACAAGGCGGTCGGAGCCATCTCCGAATCGGACGTGCTTCTCGCCGCCGCATCCAACGCCATCATCATCGGTTTCCAGGTTCGACCCTCCGCCGGCGCCCGCCGGCTTGCCGAAAAGGAAGAAATAGACATACGTCTGTATTCGGTGATCTACGACGCAATCAATCAGGTGAGAGACGGCATCGAAGGCATGCTCGCTCCCGAACTCAAAGAGGAGATCACCGCCACGGTCGAAGTGCTGGAAATATTCAAAATCACCAAAGTCGGCACCGTAGCGGGCTGCATAGTCCGCGAAGGCAAAATTGCGCGACACTCGAAAATCCGCCTCATCCGCGACGGCATAGTAATCTATTCCGGCACGCTCGGCTCGCTGAAACGTTTTAAGGACGATGTCAAGGAAGTCCTTTCCGGCTACGAGTGCGGACTGAACATAGACCGTTTCAACGACGTGAAAACGGGCGACGTTATCGAAGCCTACGAAGAAGTGGAAATAAAACGGAAACTCTAAATGAATTTTGAAGAAACATACATCAAGGGAACATTTCTCGTCACGCCGCAAGTGTTCGGCGACAGCAGGGGCTATTTCTGCGAAACGTTCAATCAGCGCGAGTTCGAAAAGCATATATGCCGCGTGGAATTCATTCAGGACAACGAATCGCAGTCCTCGCGCGGCGTCCTTCGCGGACTGCATTTTCAGAAGGGCGAATACGCTCAGGCGAAACTCGTGCGCGTGATTTGCGGCGCCGTTCTGGACGTTGCGGTGGACATCCGCAGGGATTCGCCCACGTTCGGCAAGCATTTCGCCGTCGAACTCTCGGCGGAAAACAAACGACAGCTGTTCATCCCCCGCGGCATGGCTCACGGATTCGCAGTGCTGAGGGACAACACGGTTTTTGCCTACAAGGTTGACAACATCTATTCGCCCGCAAACGAATCCGGCATACGATACGACGACCCCGACCTCGCCATAGACTGGCGGCTGCCCCGCGCCGAACTGCTTCTCTCCGAAAAGGACAAACGGCTGGAATACTTCGGCAATATCTTTTGACAACGATTTTTAAGAATGAATAACTTCAAACGATTCGAAGGCGACAGAAACCTTAAGGCTCATGTCGCCCTTCTGACGGCGTATATAATTTTCGGACTGAATACGCCGATCATCAAGGAGATTTTCATGGACGGCAGGATAGCTCCGCTCGCCGTGATGTTTTATCGCATAGCGGGCGCGGCGGCGCTCTTCTGGCTCGCCTCGCTGTTTACCCGCCGCGAACGGGTAGCCGCCAAAGACTTCCTGATGCTGTTCGCCGCCTCGATGTTCGGAATAATAGGCAATCAGGCGGCATTTGTCGAAGGTCTCGCCCGCACCTCGCCCATCGACGCTTCGGTCATCACCACCACTGCCCCGATTATGACCATGCTCCTCGCGGCGCTCTTCATCAGAGAACCGATAACGTGGAAAAAGGCTGGCGGGGTGCTGCTCGGCATGGCGGGCGCTCTGGCGCTGATAATGCACGAAAGCTCCGACAGAAACGCGGCGAGTCTCGAAGGCAATCTGCTGTGTCTGGCGAGCGTGCTGTCGTTCGTGGTCTATCTCACGGCGTTCAAGCCGCTGATTCGACGCTACAGCGCAGTGACGCTGATGAAATGGATGTTTCTGTTTGCCCTTCCGGTAGGATTCTTCATGTCGAGCGACGCCGTGACCGCAGTCGATTACTCCGCCCTCCCGCTCAGCATCCATCTGCACGTGGCATACGTCGTAATACTCGCATCCTTCGTGTCATACCTCTTCATTCCGGTGGGACAGAAATATCTCCGCCCCACCATAGTCAGCATGTATAACTATATCCAGCCGCTGATGTCCTCCCTGCTCGCCGTAATACTCGGCATAGACACTTTCGGTCCCGTAAAAGCATTTGCAACATTGCTGATTTTCGTCGGCGTGTATTTTGTGATTCAAAGTAAATCGCGCGCGCAGATGGAGGCGGACAGGAATTATAAATTATGAATTATGAATTATGAATTGCCTGACGGATGCGGGGTCAATTACGAATTACGAATTACGAATTACGAATTACGAATTACGAATTACGAATTACGAATTACGAATTACGACCGCTTCGGCTGTACGTCCGAAGCCGGTCGTAATTCGTAATTCGTAATTCGTAATTCGGTGATTCGGTAATTCGGTGATTCGGTGGTGGCGTGAATCCGTTGATCCTATCCCTGAAGGTACCGGTTTTGTAATAAGAAATCAGGTTCTGCTACTAAAGGATTGTGCGGTTCTTCACCGCGTCGCGGTGTTTTTTTAC
>JAITHX010000155.1 GCA_031279735.1 Prevotellaceae bacterium | reverse complement strand
ATTAACCATTAATCAAGTGTCGCCCCTAGCGGGGCTTTCAGGAGACGTGTTCGGCGGATTGTTTTTGCGACAGTATCACTTTGCGATATGCTTTTTATAAAGTAGTATATATTAGACGTAAAGTATCTCCCACTTCGGGAGTTCTGAACTCCGGAAGTCTCGCAAACCGGACTGTCATATTTTTTTCTGCAAAACTGTTAATTGAATGGGAAATCCGAATAAATTGCTAATTCAGAACTCCGGTTGTGTCGCAAACTGGACTGTCGCATTTTTTTGCAAAACTGTTACTTGAAATGACCTGCGGACCGGCGGGGAGAGCAGAGGAGTGTTCGGGAGATGGAAGAGATTGCGGGTCAAGCCCGCAATCTTTTCCATATCCGAAACTCTCCCTGCTGTCCGCAGATCGTTTTACTGCGTTCTTCACTCTGTTTTTGCGACAGTATCATTTTGCGATATGCTTTTCATAAAACAGTATGTATTAGACGTAAGAGGTTATCCACTTCGGGAGTTCTGAACTTATAAAGGATGCAGTTTGGATTTTTAGCACACAGATGATGCAGATGACACAGATGACACAGATTTACGCGGATTTGAATCTGTGTAAATCTGTCAAATCAGTGTCATCTGTGTGCTAAAAAGCGGAAATAAACGGAGGACGCATAACGTCACATTCGGGATATTCTCGTCGGCGTCCTCCGCATCATTATTATAGTTTTACTCGGATAACTCTCACATTTTACCTTATGCATTTTACTTTACTGAACCGTTAAAGTGCAGATTGCGGTTTGAGCGCCGTCGATCGTTGTGACCGAAATTATGGCTGTTCCGGGCGACAGGGCGAAAACCATGCCGCCGTTAACCGCAGCGACCGAAGGATTGCTGCTTGCCCAAGTAACGGATTTGTTTGCTGCGTTGTTAGGTAGTACGGTAGCGTTCAGTGTCATCCAATTCATGACACCCAGTGAGGCGGAGGTTCTGTCCAAAACCACGCTTGAGACGGATACTGGAGCTGCGGGGAAATTATAGGTTGCGGCTCTTCCGTAGAACGTGCCCAGCAGGTTTTTGAAATAGGGGCGAACGTAGTGTGCTCCGCCGCCGCTCTGCTTTTCTATGCGCGCCTGAAGCGACAGCTCTTTTGCGAAGGGATTCGGTATTCCAAGTTCGTTTTTGTTGTCGCGGACTGTCGGGGGATAGTTCTGTCCCCAGCTGAATCCGTATTGCAGGACGGGAACGGTGAAGGCGGTGCCGTGCAGTTTGGTTGCAACGTCGATCGACGCGGAAGTCGGGTTGGAGAAAGCCGCATCGTCGAACGACGGGAATACTTCGCGGTTCCAGAGTTCCCAGTTGAGAACGTAGGGAGGCAGCTTCCATTCGGCGAGTCGCATCGAGAGGATTTCCACTTTTGCAAAGCCTTCCAGCTCGATGCCGCAGGCGAGTTTCAGTTTCGGATTGCCCGATCTCGTCAGGTCGTAGCCTTCGCCGGTTTCCGAATCAAGATAGATCGGGTCGAGGGCGACTTGCGTGTAGAATTTGCCCGCAAGACTGATGGCGTCCTGATCGTAGATTCGCAGCTTGACGCTTGCGCTCGGTTCTATTCTTGTGTTGCCGACTATCAGGACTTGCGCCGAATCCATGATTTTGGGAGATTTCGAATCGTTCTGCTTCACTGCGCTAAACTTGCCGTTTGCGTATTTCACTCCGTAGGTGTACTTATAGTTAATATCCACCAGCGTTGCGTCCACTTTCAGCGTGCCGTGCATGTCAACGAATAGGTCGATGACGACTTCGGGGGTGAAAACCACAGGAACTATTCCTATCCAAATCGTTATCGGTCCGGGTTTGATTTTGGCGATCGACAGATTCCGGCTGTTTATGTCGCCGTAGCCGTCGAGATAGGTTCGCAGCTTCATCATTAACTCCGGCGTCACCAAGAATTTGAGGTCGTTCAAACGCCAGTTCTTTATGCTGATGCCGAAATCCAGCGAAATCTTGCCTTCTATCGGACCATTGATGCTTGCCTTGAGTTTGTCAAGCGATATGGAGCGATTGACGTTCAGCTTCACGTTTGCCGAAGTAGCGCGGGTCGAGGGGACGAGGTTTCCGTTGTCGTCGTAAACTTCGAGGACGAAGTCGTCTATTTCAACGTGTTGTTCGATTTCCGCATCCTGCACCACTTCTTCGAGCGAAGCCGGTTCGGTTTTCACGACGGTGAGACCGCCGGACAAGGTGACGGATTTCACTTTGTAGAGAAGTCCGTAGGGGGCGTTTTCTGTCGGCGCGGCGCAGATCACGTCTCCAACTCGCAGAGTGACATCCAGCTCGGAGAAGGTAAGGGTACCATCCGGAGCGACGCTCTGCAGCTGTCGGGCTACCGTGTTTTCGTCAAGCACATAGACGGCTTTTCCGGATTCGCTTTTCAAATCCGGCTCACGGCTTCCGACATCGTTAAATTCTTCCTTGCATCCCGCGGCGAAAAGGACGAGGGAGAGGAGCAATGTTACTCGCGTAACGAAAGGTCTGTAATTTTTCATAAAAGTAAAAAAAATTGATATTATTAAATTATCGCCTACTCTGTTTCGGATTTTCGGCATTCCTCCGTTTTTTTCTTCAAAAAGAACCTTGCGGAATAATCGCTTGTATTAAAAAATATATGTTAAACAGGATGCAAATATATGATGTTTTTTTTCTGAATACAAGGGATTTTTGAAAAAAAAAAGCCGAACTATGTAAACAAGATTGATTTTCCGACCGTAAAAAAATAGTTGTTTTGCGTTAAGCGAAGTAAAAAAATGCTCCCGCTCCCTTTCGGAAGCCTCCGGACTTATTATTTCGAGCCGTTTGTTACGGAGGGCGTAATTCGTAATTCGTAATTCGTAATTCGTAATTCTTAATTTCCCGAGTCGAGTTTAGGGAAATGAGCGGCTTTTCGTATGGCGAGTTTTCGGAAGAAGTTCTTCACGAACTCGGTTTTCGCTTCGTCGATGTTCATGGTTCTTATTTCGTCGAACATTTGTTTCATTTTCCATATACCCGCTTCTTCGAGGGCGTCGCGCAGCACGGGAATCTTGTCGAAATCCACTGTCAGGAAGAAGCTAATTCTGTCCATGCCGAGAAAGATCAGGTCGTTTTTCGCGAGGCCGAGCAGTCTGTTGAGTTTCGCGCCTTCCGGCGCTATGGTCGAGACGATGGGAAGGAACGAGAGGATAAACAGTTTGTCGTCCTTGATGACAAAGGGATAGTAGCCTAGCGAGGTGTCGCGCACCGCGCAGGAAAGCAGCGTATTTCCGTCGCTGCCCTTAGCGATGCCGTGCACGAATGTTATCGAAGTGTTGAAGATGTGGTTTCTTTCGGTGGTTTCAAACACGTCCATTCGTTCCTTGAAGCGCTGAATGGCGTGCGACTGAATGTAGAGGTTGTATTCGCGGCTGTCGTTTTCGGATTCGGGAAACAGAGACTTGTGGGGCAAGGCGGCATAGGCGGCTTCGTATCGCGCATTGCTGCCGACTTGCACCCGAAATGCTTTGCGGCGGATAGCGTTGTGGGTGAAATAAACCGATTCGCTTTCCTGCGAATTGAGTTTTATTTCGATTCGCATAGCGATTCCCGCTTGCTTCTGCGGGCGGACGATGTCGTAGGAAAAGCCGTATCCGTAGGTTCTGAAATTGACTTGCGAATAGAGACTTGTTTCAAATTCGAGAAACAGATAGAAGTCGTCGAACCATTTGTTTCCGAACAGTTCGTTTTTCTGGACGTCCTTTCCGAAGCGCTCGAAAAATTCGACGTGGCGCGCGCCTATCGCCATATTCTTGTGGTTCATCACTTCGAGCATCAGGACGAAAGGTATTCCGTAGGTGAACAGTTCCATGAAGCTGAACTTGGTTTCGGGATCGACATACACGGAATTTAGAAATTCATGCAATTCGCCGCGTATAGCGCTGACATACCGGCGCGGCACCAGACTTCCGCGTTCCACTTCGACTATCGGAGGCGGCGATTCGCTGCCGAGCAGAAACTCTTTCTGTTTTTTAGAAAACTCGTCGAACACAGCCGAATCATAACCCAAAAGACGCAACATCTTTCGCGCTATGGCGCATCCGCGTTCAAACTGCGTCTTCGAAATTCCAGACTTGAAGGTAGTGCGCGGCATCGAAGCATGACGTTTTTTGTTTGTATTCTTATTCTTTGACTTATTCTTTGACATACCTAATTTCAATTTTCCAACTGCAAAATTACGAATCGCCGTAGAATTATGGGTTATGAATTGAAAATTTCAGCAGGTCAATTCTTAATTCTTAATTTTTAATTCCTAATTTTTACGATATGTCAACATTAGGGAGTATTTTAGTGGCAATCATGTAAAAATGGTGAACAAGTCGTAAAAATAGCAATGGCGCGACGGTCGGTATCTCGTGTAAACGGTTCGGAAACGGAAGAGTGAGGATTTGATTCCGTATCGGTAAAACAACTTAAATTGCAGAGTTTTGCGCAGAACGGCACATAAGCCGGCGCTGGAAAAAAGCTGTCGAAAAAACGTGACAAATCGGGAGCAATGGATGCGACAGTACGGGAAATCGTGTTTTAGGTTTGAAAAAAAAGCTCTACTTTTGCACACTAAAAATTTAAACATATTGTACCATGTTGACAAAAACACAAGTTTCTAGAACGCTTGACAGAATGCCGGACGAATTTTCGATGGGCAAGTTTATTGACGAATTGATCTTTATTTCCGAATCGGAAAAGGTGCGGAAACAATCGGACAGGACATCTATCAATTCCGAAAAGGAAGAACAGATGAAACAGAAACTGTCGCAGTGGCTGAAATGATTCTGGCAAGCGAAGTCTCCAATTGCGGTCGGACACAAAACCTGCCGGGGGCTGTCGCCCCGGCAGGTTTGTTTCTTTATGTTGTTCCCTTTTAATTCGCAGGATGTACAAAGTATTTCGCAGGATTCTGTTTATGCTGTCGCCCGAAAGCGCTCATGCCTTTGTGGTGTTTTTCATGCGCGCGACGGGAGCTATACCGGGCTTGTCGTTCGCGGCGAGAAAGATTTTCGCGCCTTCGCGCCTCATGTCTAAAAGAAAGGTGTTCGGGCTGACGTTCGACAATCCTCTGGGATTCGCTGCCGGATTCGACAAGAACGCTCGAATATTCAACCGGCTTGGCGATTGGGGCTTCGCTTTCGTCGAAATAGGAACGGTTACGCCCGAAGCTCAGGCGGGCAATCCCAAGCCGCGCTGCTTTAGACTGAAAAAGGATAAGGCGCTGATCAACCGGATGGGATTCAACAACGACGGTCTCCAAACGATAGTTGCGCGTCTGAAACGTGCCCGCAAACGCAGAATCATCGTCGGAGGCAACATTGGCAAAAACACCGCCGTTGCCAATGCCGATGCAGTGAACGATTATCTCGCCGCGTTCAGAGGATTGTACGAGCATGTCGATTATCTCACTGTCAACGTGAGCTGTCCCAACGTGTCCAATCTGTGCAGCCTCCAGAACAGGGACGAACTCGAAACGCTGCTTCGGGCGCTGACGAACGAACGCAACTCGCGCCCCGACTACAAGCCCGTGCTGGTGAAAATCTCGCCGGACTTGTCGGACGGACAAATCGACGATACTCTCGAATTGATTGCCGCAACGGGCATCGACGGAATTGTTGCCGTGAACACTACGACTTCGCGAGAGGGTCTCGCCACCCCCCGCTCCGAAACGGACAGAATCGGCGCCGGCGGACTGAGCGGAAAACCTTTGACCGAACGCTCGCTGAACATCGTTCGATATATCGTTCGACGAACAGAGGGAAAATTGCCCGTCATAGCCGTCGGAGGCATAATGACGCCGGACGACGCTCTCGCAGCTCTCGACGCCGGCGCTTCATTAGTGCAGCTTTATACTGGATATATCTACAGCGGACCGACTCTCGTGCGCAACATACTGAAAAAACTTAGTGGTTAGTGGTTAGTGGTTAGTGGTTAGTGGTTAGTGGTTAGTGGTTAGTGGTTAGTGCCTTCCGGACGGGCGGAGGGAGACGGAGACACTGAGCCGATAGGCACTAACCACTAACCATTCATATTGCAGCTCGCGTATAGGGTATTGATGCGGGGAGAGGAGGGGTTTTGTCGATTTCGGTCGATTTCGGTCGACCGAACCCGACCGAATCCGACCGAACCCGACAAACTAAGGTATACCTTATATATATGGTTCTACTGAGAATTGTGTGGAAAAAGTTTGCGTGTTTCTTCACCGCGTCGCGGTGTTTTTGTAACGCAAGGGGCGCAAAGGCTTCGCAAAGGGCGCAAGGGCTTCGCGTCCTTTGCGAAGGGCGCGCGGTTACGGGTCTTGAGGGCTTGACCCGCAGCCTCCGGCGACCTTGCGCAAAGGACGCGAAGCCTCTGCGCCCCTTGCGAAGCCTCTGCGTCCTCTGCGTTGCAAAAACACCGCAACGCGGTGAATAACCGCACAATCCCTTAATAAGGGAATAAGGGTGAATATATGCTGTCCGGAGGCTGCTAAGGGCACTTTGAAAAATAAGGGTTTTATGGCTTTTCCACACAATTCCCGGTAGAACCAAAAAATCTAACCCGCATCCCCGAACAGGGCGCGGAGTTCGCCGCAGGACATTTTTTTCACAATGGAATCGCCTATGCCTTTGTTCAGCACGAAATGCAGGGAATCTCCCTGCTTTTTTTTGTCCTTTTCGGCAGCTTCCAGCAGAAGCGCTATCTCTATCGGCACGGCAACGGGCAACCCTGCCGCAGTCAGCAGCCGAAGGATTCTCGACAGTTCTCCGTCCGCAAGCAGACCGAGACGATTCGACAGCCGCGCAGCCAGCGCCAGTCCCGCGCCTACCGCCTCGCCGTGCAGAAAGGCATTGTCGGAGAGCTTTTCTATGGCGTGTCCTAAAGTGTGACCCAGATTCAGCTTTCGGCGTTCGCCGGCTTCCCTTTCGTCGGCTTCCACTATTTTAGCCTTTATCCTCAGACTTCTTTCGACAATGAAATCAAGCACTTCCTTCGACCGTTCGAGTATGTCGCCGAGACGGTTTTCGAGATACTCGAACAGCGCGGCATCGGCTATAAGCGCGCTTTTCACAACTTCCGCCAGCCCGGACTTCAATTCCCGCTCCGGCAGTGTCCGCAGGGTCTCCGTGTCGCAAAGCACAAAATCCGGCTGATTGAATACTCCTATCATGTTTTTGTAGCCCTCGTGATTCACTCCGTTCTTGCCCCCGACGCTGGCGTCAACCTGCGCCATCAGTGTGGTGGGTACGAAACCGAAACGGACGCCGCGCATGTATATCGAGGCGATAAAGCCCGTCATGTCGCACACTATCCCTCCGCCTACGCCCGCGATGAGCGATTCACGGTCGGCGCCTTCTTCTATCAGTCGCGACACCGCAGCGGATACTGTATCAAGCGTTTTGTTCTTCTCGCCCGGCGGCAGAAGAACAACGGCGGCGCCTGCGGGGAAAGCGTCGCCATACAGCTCGAACACTTCCGGATTAGTCAGAATGAACACCCGTTTCTCTCCGGCATACTTGCCGATGTCGCGAATCCTCCCGCCTATCGCTATCTCCGAACGGCGTCCGTCGGGCAATGCAATTGTCATAGTTTGACGACTATGGTGTTGAACGAATCGGGTTTCAGCGCGAGCGAAACGGCGTGTTTGCCTATGCCGACGACGCGGACGCTTTCGGCTGGCGTCCCGTTGTATGCCACGATGACTATTGTGGCATCGGGATTGATGAAGGCGAGCATGTTGCCCGACGAATCGGCAACGGGAAGAAGCCGCGCTCCTTTCCGAACATAATGGCTGAAATGTTTTAACAGATAATACTCGAAGGTGAACTTGAAGGTTTTCCTTTCGGCATCGACCGTGACCAGCGAGTTCTGACGCCAGCCCCAGCGACTCATGCCGCCTTCTTCGAGCGCGGTGTTCCAGTATTCGTAAACATTGACGCCGCTGTTCAGATAGTGCTTCATCAGTTCCCATGCGTGCAGACAGTGCGCGCGGTCGTTCCTGCCGTCGCCGCATTCCTGTTCGGTCTGATAGAGGGAGAGGTGCGGATAGTTTCGGCGTATAGCCCCCACGGCGTCCTTTCCCGCCCACTGAAATCCCGCGCCCTTGATATATTCGCCGCTCAGCCTGTCCTTCAGCAGCGTATCGACCAGCAGCGGATTGGGGCGCTCCATCGTTCCCAGCATCAGTTCCACTCCGAGTTTCCGCATTTCGGGTCCGAGATACTGCCCGACGAAGCGATTCAGTCCCGCCGCCGTCCACGTGCAGCTCGGAAAAGTCTGACAAGAGTTAAACTCGTTCTGGGGCATGACCATCGAAATCCTGATGTTTTCGTTTCCGTAGGCTTCGACGAACTTCGCGAAATAGAGGGCGTAGGCTTTGAAATGAGCCTCGTCGCAAATGAACATGTCCGTGCCTTCGCGTCCGAGCTGTTCGGGACGAATATCGTTGTATTCGGGCGAAGCGGCGCAGGCATAGTGCCTGTTATGCTTCATCCACGACGGAGGACACCAGGGCGAAGCCCAGATTTTCAGTTCCGGATTGTATTGCAGAGCGTTTTTGATAAACGGAATGAGAGTTTCTCTGTCGTTGGCTATGCTGAAGTTCTTCATTTCAAAGTCGCCGGCAGTTTCATTGTAAGAATACCAGTTTCTCGAAAAATCGTTTGCAGCCACAGGCATCCTGCACACCGTGAAACAGCCGCCGACACCCGGAGCAAAGAGTTCCCGCATCACCGATTCCCGATCGGCTTCGCTCAGCGCGCGCAGCGAAGTCCATCCGAGTTCGTTGAAACACGATCCGAATCCCTCGATACTCTGTTGCGGATTCAACAGATCTATTTCAGCATCGCGCACGTCGCCCGTAACAATCCTCGCCGCGCCCGCATCCTGTTTCTCCCACGAAACGTCGAACGTCGAACTTACCCAGTCTTCCACCGTAACCGTGCTGCATGAAACCATGCCGAGCAAACAGACGACAGCAGTCAAGTTTTTCATTTTATACATCATTAATAATTGTCTTTTTAATGTTTAACACACATTTTGGCTGCAAAGATACTTCTTTAATTATGAATTATAAATTATGAATTATGAATTGCCTGACGGAAAGTCGGACAGTTCATAATTCTCCCAGCGTCCGTCAGGCAATTCTATACTTCCGTCACGTTAAAATCGTGAGTTGAAAATACAGAACTCCGGCAAGCGGGAGATACTTTACGCCTAATACAGACTGTTTTATGAAAAGCATATCGCAAAGTGATGCTGTCGCAAAAACAGCGCGGGGAGTCGGGGAGCGTTCGGCAGATAGAAAAGATTGCGGGTCTTGCGGGCTTGATCCGCAACCTTCAATGACTGTCCGGCCGGAGGGAGCGTTCGGGAGGCGATAGTTATACGGCAGTTCCGCGACCAACCGTCGTATAACCACCGAATAACAACTCTATAACCATCGTATGGATTTTGTCATGTCGTTTTCTTGTATTACTTTTGCCGCATCTCATTGACCATGCGTTAAAGGAGTTACGGGATCGTCTGTTTGTCGGGCGATCCTTGCTTTTTATTTAATTCGTTGAATATTTCGGCAATAAGAGAATCCGGCGTATAGATTTTTCCTTTATTTTCTTTTTTCCATGCAGCATATTCCTTTTCTTTCTTTTTCTTTTCATGGAAATGTTCTGCAAGAAAAGCTGTCCAAATCAGCACATAGTTCGCTCTCACATCCAATATTGTAAAATAATCCGCGTCATCTTCCACATGCAGTTGAATACAAATGCGCGATTTACCGTTTCTTGTTTGTCTCCAAAATTTCAAGTTCCACTCTTCTACGTTTGCAATAGTTGGTTTTACCCACACGATGCGTTCGCAGCGCCGTAAATCAAGTTCTCTTTCAGATTCGATTTCTCCTTTGTGAGTCAAATGATAAAAGGTGTATGCTCTATTTTGAAGGAGAGGATGAAATTTCATGTGTAAATCATGCGAGCCGAATTTTGGTCTTCTTTTTATCAAATCACGTTCAAACACTGCATAGACGGCATCAATGTACAGGTGATAGTTGCCGCCATAATCTTCCATACGGATAATCTCAGGTAAATCAATTTTGTATATCGACGGCATATTCCGGTTCCCAAATAAACAGATTCAACTTGTCTTCGCAGTAAATGGAGGAATTTTTCAGCGAATAACCCGACCGTTTTTGCATTTGTTTGATAACCGCCATTTTCCCCTGATTAGCGTTCAATCCTCTGTGGTAATAACCGATAGCTCCAATCAGCATATCCGCCAAAGGCAAAAGTTCCGCTTCATGCGATCTGATTTGCCGAACTGTCTTATTATTATCAGAATAATTTGAACGCAATTCTTTTGTCAGAAGCTCTATTTTTCTTTGACTTCGAGTATCTTTAATATCAATATAAACATTGCAGGCACTTGCGGGAGCGAATACTCCTTTCAACAGGTCGAAATACATTTTACAATAGAACTCTTCGCGGGTTAGACCGAACTCTTCGCAATTCAAAACCGACTTGTCGGGTACTACCAGGGAACGAAAATGAATATCCTCGTCGTCGAAGAAGTAATCGACTATGCGCAGATAAAAATTCTGTTTCGATGCGGATACCTTGTGCCATTTTATTTCAAACTTTTCGGAAAGTCCATACTCTGTCTTTATTTCGCGGATACGCCTGAAAATTCCGTCTTTCTTTTCTTTTTCGCACCAGATTGCTCCCAGCACCATAACTTTGATGCCGTCGTTTTCCAAGCCGCAGCTTTCGTCGCAATATATGTTATACTCCATGCTCCGTTTGTCTTATTCTTATTCTTATTCTTATTCTTATCTTATCTTTCCAAACGTCACTTCCGCAACCGCGCTTGTGCTTGCCGCCAGTATTCCTATGCCGCCGTTGACATTGCTGTATATTTGAACAGGCTCGGAGAAAACCTCGTCCGATTCGGCGGCAACGGTACGGACATAAAGGTAATAGTCCTTCGAAATATGCCGCAGCACTACTTTGCACCGTTTGTGATCGTCCATCAAGTCGTTGAGGCGGAATTTCAGACTGTAGTCTTTTCCGTTGAATAGTTCGTCGGAAAACACGAAGTAGATATTTCTCGCGCTCTCGAAGAGTTCCGACTCGTTCATTCCGAACACCATATCGTCGGAATCTATCGGGATGTCGAACTCCATATCGTCTATTTCGACAAACGCTCCGATGCGGTAGTACTCCGCCCGCGTCGATATGTCCCGAATGTGACATACGATGCCGTTTTTCCATGTTCCCGAATGTTCCGCGCTCAGCGCTGCCGGCGGTTCGGGCATCACTGTTGTACATTCGATCGGGTCGAAGCCCGAAGCCGAAGCCCGTATGGTTATTTCGTCGCCCGGCTGAGGACGGAACGAGCTTTCGTAATACGAGTTTTCGTAATTGGAAACATAGCGCAGCCGTTCCGCAAACTCTCCGTTTTTCCATAATCTCACATCCGCCCCAGCAACAGGCTCCCGCGTGCTTCCCGTTTGCGAGAGGAAAAACTTGCCCGCTTTGAGCGTTAGACGAACAGGCGCGCCGGATTCGGGAAAACAATGCAGCACGAGTTTCGGCTTGAGTTCTTCGCCGTTGAACTTTATTTCGCGTTCGCATCCGCACGCAAGAATCGCCAGCGCCGTCGCAAGCATATAGGAGGAATAATGACAAAGTTTCTTTTTCATTCCGCAACATTTTTAATTTTCGCGACAAAAGTATAAAAATTAGAAATAACTTAGCACACGGATGCATTTCAATTTGTCGCTTTTTGTCTGAATCAGGATTTTCAGAATTTAAGGATTCACAGGATTCTGCGGAGGCAAACAGTCTGATCAATTACGAATTACGAATTACGAATTACGACCGGCTTCGGCTGTATGTCCGCAGTCTGATCAATTACGAATTACGAATTACGAATTACGACCGGCTT
>JAITHX010000130.1 GCA_031279735.1 Prevotellaceae bacterium | reverse complement strand
GGGTGTCCAAAATCCCGTATCAATCTTTAAAATCTTCCTCCCGTTCTTCACCGCGTTGCGGTGTTTTTTTAACCGCAGAGGGCGCAGAGGCTTCGCAGAGAACGCAAGGGCTTCGCGTTCTTTGCGCTGTGTGTGTCGCAAAGGACGCGAAGCCCTTGCGTTCTCTGCGAAGCCTCTGCGCCCTCTGCGGTTAAAAAAACACCGCAACGCGGTGAAGAACGGGAGGAAGATTTTAAAGATTGATACGGGATTTTGGACACCCCAGCCGACAGGCATTAACAATTAACCATTGACCATTAACTATTGACCACCCACCGCTAACCGCTAATCAAAAATTACGTTAACATTTCGAGGAGGAAGAAGGAAACGCGACTTCGCGCAAGTTATATGCGTTCAACAAAATTAACATTCTATAAATAACAAAGATATAATAGGCGTATTCCTTGTCGCGTTTCCTTAATGCAACATTTTTTTATGCCCGATAACATATAAAATACGTTAAAAGCGGTATTGCGCCCGATTATTGTCTCTACCTTTGTCCCGCGATTAAGAGCATAAAGTGAAATATAAATGAAACAAAAGACAATATGATGAACAAAAGATCAAATCGACACGAAACCAATCTGATGAGACAATACATGTCGAAAACCGCCGAGACGGTAATAATAGTAATAGTAATAATGGGGACGATATTGTGTTGTGCAGTAACAGTTGCCGACGCGCAAACAGTGCGCCACGTTAAAGTCTCCGGTTCGGCATCACCCTCAAATTCCACCTCGTGGGAAAATGCCTGCTCCGACTTGCAGGCAGCGATCGACGCATCGGCGCCCGGCGACATGGTGTTCGTTGCCGAAGGGACTTACATCCCGATTCGTCCGGCAAACAACCGCGAGATCATCGACACGAATAATCGCAACAACGCTTTTGTTCTGAAAGAGGGCGTCAAAGTTTACGGCGGCTTTCCCGCCGACGCGAACGACGCGGAACATCGCTCTCCCGAATCGCGAAAAGCTGAACCGGACGCGCAGTTCACGATTCTGAGCGGCGACCTCGGCATAAAGAACAGTTATATCGACAATGCTTATCACATAGTGATAGGAGCAAACATCGCAAACGGCGACAATACTATACTCGACGGATTCACTCTGACCGGAGGCAATGCCGACTTCGACGGAGGCTTTATCATCGTAAACGAATCCGCCGTCGAAACAAACGCCGGAGGAGGAATATTCAACGTGGAAGCCTCGCCCGTGTTTATCAACATCATTATCCGCGACAATCTGGCGCTGCAGGGCGGCGGCATCTGCAACATTGATTCGAATCCCTGCTTCTCGAATCTCGCCGTATGCAACAACACTGCTTTCGACGGCAACGGCGGCGGCATGTACAACAGTCGCTCAAACCCCGCTCTCTGCAACTCGGAACTATGCGACAACAAAGCCACAAACGCCGGCGCCATCTACAATATCTTCTCTTCGCCCAAACTCAAGGACGTGCTTGTCTGCAAAAACCGGGCAAACAACGTGGGCGGCATTTGCAACCTCAATTCCAGCCCTTCGCTCGTCAACGTAACAACATACGAAAACATCGCCTCGCGCAACGACGGAGGATTGTACAACCAGAACTCCCTCCCCAAAATCGAGAACTGCTACATATACGATAGGATTATACAATAGCTGCAACTGCGCGAACTAATGTCAACAAAGTTTATTTTTACATAAAAAACCAAAAACGATACATAAAAAGAAGGTTTCTTTGCGAATTTTATGATTACCTTTGCCGCCTGTTACAGTTTTTGACGATTTTTTATAATATGATGAAAATTAAGATCGGTTGGGTTTTTGTTTTGATTTTTTCTGTTGTGGCTTACGAACTTGGTCTCTCCGCGCCGGAGGACGTTCAGGTGAAGTACACGAGGTATATAGCCGACCCTGTTTCGGCAACTGAAATACGCTGGGTCGATTCGGTGATGGAACGTCTTTCGCCGCGCGAACGAATTGCACAGCTGTTTATGATGCAGGCTTATTCCAATCTCGGCGAAAAACACGAAAGAACAATCGAGACCCATATTCGCAATCATAAAATCGGCGGTCTGGTCTTTTTTCAGGGCACTCCCGAAAAACAGATAGAGCTGACCAATCGCTATCAGTCGCTTTCCAAGATTCCTCTGCTTATCGGAATGGATGCCGAATGGGGCGTGAGCATGAGGCTCGACGGCGTCATTTCCTTCCCCCGACAGATGGCTTTAGGCTCGATAGTCGATAACAGAGCGATCTATGAACTCGGAGCCGAGCTAGCCCGCCAATGCAAACTTCTCGGCGTGCATCTCAATTTCGCTCCCGTGGTGGATGTCAACAACAACCGCAACAATCCGGTTATCAATTCCCGCTCGTTCGGCGAAAATCAATACAACGTTGGCAACAAGGGCGTGGCGCTTATGAAGGGAATGAGCGACAACGGAGTTATTCCCTGCGCGAAACACTTTCCGGGTCACGGCGACACCGAAAACGATTCCCACAAAGTGCTTCCCGTGCTGCATCACTCCAGAGCGCATCTCGACTCGATCGAGATGCGACCCTTCCGACAGCTTATCGACGAGGGTGTTCCAATGGTTATGGTGGGGCATCTGCACGCCGTGTCGCTCGAACGCGGCGATGTTGTCCGTCCGGCGTCGATTTCGGAGCAGGTCATCAAGCGGGTGCTGCGCGACGAACTGTTCTTTCGCGGACTGGTTATCAGCGACGCTCTCAACATGAACGGAGTGAAAAATCATGCGGCGGGGAAGAACGTGGCGCTTGAGGCGCTCAAAGCAGGACACGACATTCTGCTTATGCCCGCCGACACGGAATCCGATATGAACGCCATAGAAAGGGCGGTGGCTTCGGGCGAGCTGTCGCGCGACGAGATAGACGAAAAATGCCGCAAAGTGCTTGCCGCAAAGTATAGGGCGGGACTTGCGCGCTATGCGCCGGCGAAGGAACGGGGAATACGCGAACGCCTCAATTCGCCCGAAGCCCGCGCACTGAACAACAAACTGACGGAGAAGTCGGTTATCCTCGCCTCGAACAAATCGGACCTGCTGCCGTTCAGGAACGCCGAAGCCCGCTACGGCTATCTTGCCGTCGGCGGATTCGCCGCCGGCAGAGAGTTTGCCGAAAGAATCGAATCCTACGTCAAGCTGCACGCAAAACGGGAAATACTCCAGTCGGGAGCATCCGCATCGTCGCCGGCAGGATTCGCCCGCAAGTCATTCGACGACTGCGACGCGATTATCGTCGGCTATCATTCGGCAAGTTCAAGTCCCAAGTCGAAGTACGGCGCGAATCAGCAGGTGTTCGACCTGCTGAGCGATCTCGCGAAGGAAAAGAAAGTGATTCTCGTGTGCTTCGGTTCGCCGTATATGCTTTCCTTCGCGGGCGATATGCCCTCGTCGCTTGCCGCGGTGGCGGTAGCCCACAACAACTCCGACGAGGCTCAGGATCGCGTTGCACAGATGCTCTTCGGAGGCATCCCGTTCGAGGGACGAATGCCGGTAGGCGTCTCGAACGATTTTCCAGAAGGATCGGGAATAACGACTTCGCCCGCAATACGACTGAAATACATGATCCCCGAAGAGGCGGGAATGTCCGAAAGGTCGTTTGCGGCGGTGGATTCGCTCGTTCGGGCAGCCATCGACCGCCGCGCATTTCCGGGATGTCAGGTGCTGGCGGCGCACAAGGGACGGGTGTTTTATCACAAGTCGTTCGGCAAACACACCTACGACGCTTGGGCGCCCGCCGTGAAACTGTCGGACGTTTACGACATAGCGTCGGTCACTAAGGTTTCCGCCACTCTGCCTCTGATAATGAAAATGACCGACCAGAAAATCATCGAACTCCACGAGCCTCTCGGCAAGTATCTCACCGACATGCATCCGCACACCAACAAGGATAACCTGATTATCCGCGACATACTCCTTCACAAGTCGGGGCTGCCCTCGTGGAAGCCTTTTCATTACAAATATTTCGTCACCCCCGACGGCAAGCCCGCCATTTCGCCCCGACGAACCAATGCCGCGCAAATCCGCATACCCGGAACAGGTTCCTACCTCAAGAATAATTATATACTCGACCCGCATTATTTCTCGACCCGCAAAACGGATGTCTTCGCCCGCACGGTCGCCGCTAATATCTATGGCTCCGACAAGCTGCGCCGCGACGTTTACGACCTGACGGACACCTGCTCCCTCATGACAGCCTCGTACCGCTACAGCGATCTGGGCTTCGTTTATCTGCAACGCCTCATAGAATCGCTATACAGCATGCCTCTCGACAATCTGGCGCGAATCATGCTCTACGAACCTCTCGGCATGTACCGAACCGGATTTCTGCCCTCCGAAAGAATCCCTGCCGCCGAAACCGTTCCCACCGAAAACGATGCGATATTCCGACGGCAACTCCTGCGCGGATACGTTCACGACCAGATAGCTTCGCTCTCCGGCGGCGTGTCGGGCAACGCAGGACTCTTCTCCACCGCCAACGATATGGCGAAACTCGCTCAGACTTATCTCAACGGCGGCGAGTACGGCGGACTTCGATTCTTTCTCGAACAGACTGTGACGGACTTCACTTCCTGTCCCGCGTGCGACGACGGAAACAGACGCGGACTAGGATTCGACAAGCCCGAAACCAGACCCGGAAAGAAGAATCCGACCTGCGACGAGGCTTCACCGCAAAGCTACGGACATCTGGGCTTCACCGGAACGATGATCTGGATAGACCCTGAACGCGACCTCGTTTATGTCTTTCTCTCAAATAGAATCAACCCTTCGAGCGACAACAACAGACTTTCGTCGCTCGGCACGCGCAAGGAAATACTCGCGCACTTCATCAAAGCCATCGACAGAGTTAATGCCGACGCTAAGGCTAATGCTAAAAAACAAGGAAATTAAATTTTTTTACGATATGAAAACGACAATAAAGAAAATCGGATTGATTCCCCTTATCCTCCTGCTTTTCCTCTCGTCATGCACCGACAGCGAGCTGAAAAAAGTCGAACCGCTCTACGATCACGTGCCCGATATAGCCCGGTGTATCGAGGGTTCTCTTTCCGCTCAGGAAAAACAGAAAATAATCAAACACATCAACGGTCTGCGCGCCGCTCACAGTCTGCCGGCGCTCGCGTTCCATGATGCCGAAGCTGCAAGAGCGCAGAAAATCGCGCTGTTCGTCGCCGCCAACGGCACCGTCGATGCCGCTCCGCAATCAAGCGACTACTGCTACAAGGACGAAGTCTCCGCTTCATGGAACTCGTCGAGCCGGACCTTTCTCGGAAGCCACCACAACAATTGGACTGCCTCCGACGTGCACATTACCGGCTGGATGACCGATTCGGCAAACCTGAGCGGCCGCCGCAGACTGCTCGACCCCTTCCTTAAGGACATAGCTTTCGGACGGGTGATTGGCTCGCCGAAAAAGGGCGATTTCAAATATGTTTCGACGGCTGCAATGACAGTCGGCGCCGACGCTGCCCCAACCGATTACAAGGGCGGCGACTTCGTGGCTTTCCCGCACGGAACCTGTGAAGCGCAATACTTCAGCCCCGACATGATCCTGAGCTTCTCCGTCTTTAACGACAAGAACTCGAAAGCCAACAACCGCCACGTGGACTTCTCGGAAACGCAAATCGAAATCACCGACGGCACTCGCGAAGCCGAAATCACCGATGCCCGCTACGACTATAACCCGTACGGACTGCCGAACAATCTCCAATGGAAAATCGCCGGCATAGCAAGAAACGTGACCTACAATGTGAAAATCTCCAAAGTAAGAGTCGCCGGACAGGATAAAACATACGAATATACGATAGTTATACGGTAGTCATACTATTGTAGTGATGCTGACTTTATATTCCTACAGTTTTTTCAAGAGGCGCAAGACGCTTTTTTTTGTCTTGCTGGCGGTTTCTTTTGTTTTCTTCGCGCACTTTGCGGCGAAAGTCCGGTTTGAGGAGGATATTTCCCGCCTTCTGCCGGAAGTTAACGATAAGGGGGCGGAACGCTTCGCCTTTACCGACCTTAAGGTGAAGGACAAGGTGTTTATCCTTTTTGCCGGCAAAAACGGAGAGGTCGCGCCCGACTATCTGGCGGATGCCTGCGACGAATTTACCGAAAGGCTGCTCAATGCGGAAGGCGCCGAAGCGCTTGCGGGCGGGATATTTTCGCGAATCGGCGAAGAGACGCTGTCCGATGCCGTGCGTTTTCTGTACGACAACGCGCCGGTGTTTCTCGACGAAAGCATGTATCCGAAGATCGATTCGCTGCTCGAAACGTCGAACGTCGAACGCCGGATGGAAGAGAATTACGCTCTGCTTGCCTCGTCGGCAGGCGCAGCTTTCGGCGAACTCGTGACGCGCGACCCGGCAGGACTGCGCGAAATATTCGTGTCGAGCGGATTTTCGGGCGCGGGTCTCGGCGGGAACTATCGCCTTTATGCCGAGCATATTTTCACGCCCGACACGGCGGTTGCCCTCGCTTTTCTCTCTCCAAACTTCAAGTCGCTCGATTCGCGTCTTGCCGCCCGACTGGTAGAGCTTATCGAACGCGAAAGCGAAGGTTTCGCGAACGAACACCCCGAAATAGAAATATTGTTCCACGGCGCCCCCGTGCAGAGCGTCAGCAATGCCACGCGCATCAAGAAGGATTTGCTGCTCACTGTCGCCGGTTCGCTGGTGCTGATTTTCATACTGCTGATGTTCTGTTTCCGCAGCGGTTCGTTTATTGTCTTCATGCTTCTTCCGGTGATCTACGGAACGGTGTTCGCCATGGCAATGATGTATTTCATCAAAGGCGCGGTGTCGATCATGGCTCTCGGCATCGGCGCGGTGGTGCTGGGCGTGGCGTTCAGCTACTGCCTGCACGTCATCTGCCACTATAAATATGTCGGCAGCCCCGAACAGGTTCTGCGCGACCAGACAATCCCCGTCACTCTCGGCTCGCTCACTACCATCGGCGCGTTCTCCGGACTGCTGCTCACCGATTCCGAACTGTTGCGCGATTTCGGACTTTTCGCATCGTTCGCCCTCGCCGGCTCGACCGCGTTCGCTCTCTTTGCCCTGCCCCTGCTGTTCCGCAGCATGGAAACGAAAAAAACTGCAAAGCAAACCGCAAGGCAAACCGCAAAGCAAACCGCAGATGCGTTCGCTCTGGTCGAAAAGATAAACAGCTACCCCTTCGACAGAAACAAACCCTTGCTGATATTCATCGTCGCCGTGAGCGCGGTGTGCTGTTTCGCGTCGGGACGGGTGGAGTTCGATTCCAATCTGCGCAACATAGGCTACAATAATCCCGCCCTCCTGCGTTCCACCGAACTGCTCGCCTCGAAAACCGCCGGCAACAGAGCGACTTTCTATTTCGCCTCACACTCCTCCAATCTCGATTCGGCTTTGCTCGAAAACCGGCGACTGAGCGCGGAACTCGACCGGCTGGCCGAACAGGGCGACATTGCGGGATACTCTTCGCCCGCCTCGCTCATCGTGCCGGAAGCCGAACAGAGCCGCCGCATCGAACTGTGGAACAACTATTGGACAGCCGAACGCCGCGCCGCAACACGCCGCGCCATCGAAACCGCCGCCGCCAAACGCGGATTTGAAAAACACACGTTCGACCCCTTTTTCGCAATGACCGAAGCCGACTACGAACCGGTTTCGATAATCGACGCCGAAGTTCTGCCCCAGGAGCTGCTCGACAACATGGTGGAACACTCCGACAATCGCTGGCTCGCGTTCACCTCCGTGTTCATGGACAAAGACAGCCTCTGGAGCGTCGGAGCAAAACTGAAAGGCAAAGCCGACTTCGCGGTTCTCGACCCGATGTACTACGCGAGCGAAATGGTGAAAGCAGTTCACGACGACTTCAATACTGCCCTTATTGTTTCGTCGGCGTTCGTCCTGCTGGTTCTGCTGTTTTCGTTCGGCAATCTGCTTGTCGCGCTGCTTGCGTTCCTGCCCGTGGCGCTGAGCTGGTATATAGTGCTGGGCGTAATGGCTATCTTCGGACTGAAGTTTAACCTGATAAATATCATCATCTCGAACTTTGTCTTCGGCGTCGGCGTCGATTACAGCATATTCGTGACCGACGGACTTCTGTCGCAGTATCGCGGACGGAGTTCCCTGCTCGTTCATCACAAGTCGGCGATCTTCCTATCGGCAGTAGTGCTGATAACAGTAATCGCATCACTGCTTTTTGCCGTTCACCCCGCGCTGAAGTCGGTAGGCGTGGCAACCCTCGCCGGAATGACCGCAACTATTCTCATTTCCTATTCCCTGCAGCCGTATCTCTTCCGCCTGCTGGTAAAAAAGCGATTAGCGGTTAGTGGTTAGTGGTTAGTGGTTAGTGGTTAGTGGTTAGTGGTTAGTGCCTGTCGGATGGGCGGAGGAAAACGGAAATACTGAGCCGCAGGCACTAACCGCTAACCACTATACTTCTGTCGTGTTAAAATTGCGGGATGCGATGTAGAGACGCGATTTATCGCGTCTCCAAGACACGATTTATACGCGATAAATCGC
>JAITHX010000089.1 GCA_031279735.1 Prevotellaceae bacterium | reverse complement strand
CCGCTATCTGCTCTACGCCACCATGCGCGCCGACGGAACGTCGAAGTATCAGACTAAATGGGGGTACTTCCCGACGGTAGGCGCCGGATGGGTGGTCACGGGCGAAGGGTTTATGAAAGATGTTCGCGCGATGGACTATCTGAAACTGCGCGGCAGCTGGGGGCGCTTGGGCAACAGCAGCGTGGCGGCAAGCGACGGAGCCATGACCACCGAACTCGTATATACCGCCATCGGCGACCAGCGTTTTCCCGGCTCCACAACCACTGCCAATTACGCCGTGCTTGGCTGGGAAGTGGTCGAAGAATCCAATTTCGGACTTTCGGCTCGTTTTCTGGACAACAGGCTGAGCGTCGAAGCCGACTATTTCTTCCGCGACACCAAGAACGCCGTTATCCCCAACGTTATCCCCGGCACCAACGGTTATCTGCGTAAAAATTCGGGCGTGATTCGCAACTCCGGTCTGGAACTCGTGCTGAACTGGAACGACGCCTTCGCCGACGGCAAGCTGCGTTACGGCGTCGGGGTGAACATCGCAACCCTCAAGAACGAAGCGCGAAACCTCTACGGTCAGCCCTACATCGACGGCGGAACAGCGGAATTTCGCCAGCGCACTGTCGTGGGTCATCCTCTGCTTTCGTTCTTCGGCTACGAAGTCGCCGGCGTATATCAGAACGAGGCGGAAGTGGCGGCTGGTCCCGCTACCGCACAGGAAGTTGTTCCGGGCGATTTCCGTTTCAAAGACCAAAACGGAGACAATATAATCGACGACTCCGACCGCGTGCTGCTGGGTTCCTATCTCCCGTCGTTCTCCTACGGAGCCAATTTCTTCGTAGCTTACAGGGGCTTTGAACTCTCGGCGAGCTTCTGCGGGCAGACCGGCAACAAAATCCTGAATCGCAAGCGCGGAGAATACATCTGGACCAACGACACGAACATCGACGCCGAACTCGCCAAGAATCTCTGGCGCGGCGAAGGCACCTCGAACAAATACCCCTCGTCGGCCGGGCTGCGCAAAGGCTGGAATCAATCCATGAGCACATATTTCGTCGAGGACGGCTCGTTCTTCAGAATACAGAACATACGCCTGTCGTACAATCTGAAGAACAAAAAGATTCTCGGCGTCGATCTGCCCGACATAGGCGTGTTTCTCGTCGCCGACCGTCCGTTGACCGTGTTCAAGTACAACGGATTCAACCCCGAAGTAGCCAACGGAATCGACAGTCAGACCTATCCCGTTCCCGCCGTTTACACCGTCGGGCTGAATCTCAAGTTTTAACCCCACACTCAAAATAATAATACGTTATGAAAAAGATTATAAACCCGTTTTCACAACTATCATCCATTCTTGCCGTCGCCGTTCTCCTGCTCGGTACGACAGCATGTCACGACAAACTGAACGCTCCTCTCGAAAACAAGGAATATACGGAGGAAACCGACTACTCAGTGTCGGCAAACATGATTTCGCCTCTCGTAGGCGCTTACGCGGAACTGTACAAAAGAGGCTGGGAAGACTTCGCCGTAATCTCGGTGCGCGGCGACGACGTGAACGCCGGCGGACTTGGCGACCAGCAGCCTTACAGCGACGCCGACCGCTTCAGATACGACAATACTTTCTGGATGTTCAATCAGATGTGGAGCAATTTCTATTCGAGCATCTTCAAGTTGAACTCAGCCATAGAGCAGATAAACCGTTACCGTGACGCCGGCGCAAATGCAGCGCTGGCAAACCAGTATGTGGCGGAAGTTACGGTGATGCGCGCATGGTATCTGCTGAATCTCGCGCGGACGTTCGGCGGCATCTTCGTCCCCGAAACTGCCGACAATACCGAGCTGTTCGCCACTCCGCTTCGCCCGTACGACGAAGTGATGCAGATCATCGCCGAACAGCTCGACCAAACCCTCGCCGTTCTCCCGAACATGCACCCGCGTTCGCGCAGCGACATCAAGGGCGGAGTGACGAAATACACCGCTCTGGCGCTGAAAGCCGTCGCCCTGCTCGAAAAAAAGGACTACTCCGGAGTAGCCGCCGCTACCTCGCAGATAATCGCTTCGGGATTCTTCTCCCTCGAACAGGACTTCTACGAACTGTTCAAGCTGACGAAGGGCAAACTGAACCCTGAAAACGTCTTCGAGTTCCAATATTCGGACTACGGCACTCCCAGCGGCGACGAAAATCAATTCGCGGCGAACAGCTTCGTCGGACCTCAAAAGGGCGACGGCACGGGTTTTCTGCCCGAAAACACTCTTATCGGCGGAGGCTGGGGTTTCTACGAACCGAGCATGAAGTTCATCAAGTTCATGCTCGACAGAGGAGAAAGAATCCGGCTGAAAACCGCCGTGCTGTTCACCAACCGCGGGCTGGATTCGCTTAAGAAAGTGTATCCGGGCATAACCGTCCCCGAATGGATGACCGACCACACCGGTCTCGACGGACGATCGGGCGACCGGATACTCAACTTTCAGAGAGCAGTCTTTTCGAGCGGCAAACACTATATACCAAGCAAACAGATAGTGTCGGGACGCACGTCGTACAACTCCGGCCGCAATCAGGTCATCATCCGCTATGCCGAGATTCTTCTCATGCACGCCGAAGCGCTGACGCGCGGAGCTTCGAGCAGCGCAATGACTGCCGATGCGGCGGTCAACGCACTGCGAACCAGAGCGGGATTGGGCAGCTTGTCGGGCGTCACCGCCGAGCAGGTCATGGACGAGAAATTCGCCGAGCTTGCAATGGAATGGGGCGTCAGATTCTACGACATGGCGCGTCTCGAAAAGCACGGCGAACTCAGCTACGAGGGCAGAACGTTTACCGCCGGATTGAAATACATCCCGTATCCGCAGGCTCAGCTCGACATGTTCCCCATTTTAAAAGAAAAGTAATAACTCATAAATACAACGATTATGAAAGCATTAAAATACATGTTCGCGATATGCGCGCTTCCGCTTCTCTTCGCGTCGTGCAATCAGGATTACATCGACCCAATCAGCTCCGTTGCGCCCGGAGAGGATAAAGTCCCGCCATCGATCAGCATAAGCAGTCCCTTCGACGGACAGAAAATCAGAGTGCGCGAGGATATAGCCTCCATAACCGTCAGGGCGGAGGCAAGCGACGACATCGAAATGGCAAGCGTTTCGATAAAACTCGACGGAAAGGAGATTTCGGGCAGGAACACCTCGAAGGATTATCGCCGTTTCGTGATTGAATGTCCCTACGACGACGTGAGAAACGGCGCGCACACTCTGGTTGTGACCGCTACGGACAAATCCGGCAAATCCTCGTCGAAAACCGTAGCCTTCGAGAAAATTGCGCCCTACAAACCGATTTACCCCGATATGGGCGAAATGTTCTATATGCCGTTCGACGACGAGGCTCTCGATTTCGTAAGCATTACTTCCGCAACCGCCGCGGGCGACGGACAACCGCAATACGTTGCAGGCAAAAATGGAAAGGCTTTAAAGAACTCCGAAGGCGCTTATCTCTCTTTTCCAACGCTGGACGAGGCGAACGGCACCAACTTGCTCGCGAACGAGTTTAGCGCAACATTCCGGTACAAGCTGAACGCAACGCCCGACCGCGCGGGAATACTGACCGTAAGCGCCGACGACCCTGCGGCAGCAGCCGGCGCGAAGAATAACCGCACCAAAGGATTCCGATTCTTCAGGGAAGCGGGCAACGGCGGACAGACATTCAAGCTGAACGCAGGCAACGGAACTGCCGACAGCTGGTTCGACGGAGGCGCTAAAGCCATGCTTGATCCCGCAACGACGGGCGCCGACTGGGTCTTTATCGCCTTCACCATTTCAGGTTCGGAATGTGCAGTCTATATCAATGGAGAGGAAGCAAGCAGAGGCGCTTTCGGCGGGATTGACTGGGACGGATGCACAAGCCTGAGCATAATGTCTGGCGCGCCAAACTTCAATGGCTGGAACCACTTGTCGGATCTTAGCCTGATGGACGATTTGCGTTTATACAACAAAGCCTTAACTCAGGCGCAAATCGTCAAAGTTATGAACGAATAAGGGCTACCGTACTGACATGACTGATTAACAAACAAAAAACGACAAAGCCTCCGACCGAGATTCACGAGCAGGGAGCTTTGTCGTTTGAATCCCGCATGATGATGGTTAAAAGTGCAAATACTTCCGGCAAAACTCCGGTATCATTCCCCCGCATATATTATATATGTATAATGGCGTGGCTTTGCGTTCTCGGGTCGTGCAACGGAAAGAAGGCTCCCGCGACTGACCCCGAATCCGTTCCGCAACCCGCTCAACTTGCCTGCATCGGCGTGTCGGTGAACGGGATTTCAGGCGGATTCACGTATTCCGACGTGAATCTCGAACCCGAAATACAACTGTTGTTTTCGACGCCGGTCGGCAAGGCTTCCGCTTCAAAACACATTACGCTTAAAGACAGGGACGGCGGAAACGTGGCGCTCGACATGGACTTCGGGAATGACGACAGTACGGTGACGGTGAAACCTTCGTCGCCGTTGAATCCGCTTTTCGTCTATATTCTTGCGACGGCAGGCGAACTGAGCGCCAAAAACGGTTCCGCACTGGGAGCACCCGTCACCGTAACTCTCGCCACCTCCATGGATACCGCCGACAAATTCCCCCGCATCCCCGACGACGAACTCCTAACTCTCGTTCAGCGGCAAACCTTCCGCTATTTCTGGGACTTCGGGCATCCGGTCTCCGGCATGGCGCGCGAACGCAGCACGTCGGGCAATACCGTCACCACCGGCGGAACAGGTTTCGGCGTGATGGCTGCGGCGGTTGCCGTCGAACGCGGTTTCATCACCCGCGAGCAGGCGCTCGACCGCCTTACGCTGACCGTTGATTTCCTGACCGACAAAGCCGACAGGTTCCACGGAGCTTTCCCGCACTGGCTGAACGGCGAAACCGGCAA
>JAITHX010000072.1 GCA_031279735.1 Prevotellaceae bacterium | reverse complement strand
ACACAGATTTGACAGTTTTACGCGGATTGGGATTCGTGTAAATCTGTCGAATCTGTGTCATCTGTCGAATCTGTGTCATCTGTGTGCTAAAAACCGCATACTGTGTAACATCAATTAATAGTTTTGCAGAAAAAATGCGACAATCCGGTTTGCGAGACTTTGGGAGTTCTGAAATCAGGGATGAAGATTTTAGGGATGTATTAGAAATAACTTAGCAAACAGATGACGCGGATGACACAGATTCAAATCCGCGTAAATCTGTAAAATCTGTAAAATCTGTGTCATCTGTAAAATCTGCGTCATCTGCGTCATCTGTGTCATCTGCGTGCTAATTTATTTCTAACGCATTCCTAAGCTCTTCGACCGACGGAAAATCATTGTAATGCCACTTTTTGAGAACCACGTTATCCTTAAGCAGCATCATGCCGGGGTTCGACCTTACCATACTTTTCAGCGCGGTTGCGTCGGTGAAGAATATCGGATAGGCGGCGCCGGCTTTCGCCGCATAATCTGCGGCATCGTCCTGCGAAGCCGTAAGCATCATGAAGTTTATGCCGCTTTTTGTCGAGAACTCGTAAAGCTCGTTCAGCAGCGCCGACTTGCCGGTGTTCATCTTTGAGATGTTTTCCGACGTGACGAAAATCACGTAGCCGCCGCGCTCGAAAATCTTATCGTGAATGAGACCTTCCGACGAGGAAATAGAGAAATCCTGAATCTTGGGCACGTAGCCTTTTTTCAGCAGTTTCGGCGGCGGAGCGTCCACAAAGACCCATGTAGAATCGGGAAGATTGTCGAGAGTGAAGGTTTGCTTCCTGCCGTTCTTCTCATAGATGTAGGTTCCTTCGGCATACACGTCCTCCGGCGCGCCTTCCGGTATGCTCATCTCTTTCGGAATGTTGGCGCCCGCCTTATAGGCGATGAAGTCGATGAGCGGCAGATGCCGATAGCAGTAGGTCGAGATGCCTACCGACGCGAGAAGAAAAAGCCCGACGACCGACAACTCGGCGCGACACGACATGAAAGTTTTGTACTTTCGGCGCTCGACGAACATATAGACGGTGAAGGGCAGAATTATCAGATTCTTGTAGAACGTCTGCCAGTTGGTGAGCTTTACCGCGTCGCCGAAGCATCCGCAGTCCTTCACCGCATCGGTGAGCGCCAGCACGAAAGTGAGCGCCGTAAAGAACCCTATGAACGCCACGCTCGCCAGCGAAGCGAGCTTCATCCGCAAGCCGAACAGCAGACACAAGCCCGTCACCAGCTCGGCAACGGCAAGCAGCACCCCGAACGCCAGCGAACCGGGGACGAGAACGTGCATCCCGAACGCTTCGAAATACTCTCCGAATTTGATTTCCGAACCGATAGGGTCAACTATCTTCACGAACCCCGAAAACGCGAACAGAAGCCCCGTCGCGATCCTTACTATTATCCTTATAATGCAATTCATTGTTTATATTTGTTTTATTGTTCATAATCCGTAACTGCGGGCGCAGACAGGTTCCCGTAGGAATCCGCCGCCGTAACTCTCACTGTAAGCCGCGCGCGCGGCGGAACCTCCGTGAACTTCGCGCTCAGTTCCTTCGGCGCGGCGCTGTTCAGATAGAACTGCGAAAAGATTCGGCGCGCGGCTATTGTTCGCTTGCCTTCGAGCAGTTCAACTATATAGTGATGCACCGCTTCGTTGTCGCGGGCTTGGGGAAAGACAACAAGAAGCTCTCCGTTGCCCGTAGCAGCAACCGCAGGGCGCGCGCCTTCGGCGAAAACGGGAGCCGGCAAACCGTTGCGGTTCTTGTATGCAAAGCGGCTGCCGTCGTGCGGAGCCTCGACAGTCCAGCACGGATGTATTTCCTCGTCGCGGTACGTGTCCCGGCGTTCGATTTCAACGTCGCCGTTCTTCATTACGCTCACAATGACGCCTTCGGTGACGTTCTCGTAGTTTTCGGGATTGACGCCCGCATCCACCGCGTTCGGTTCCACCTCGCTGCACGACACGCTTCCGTCGTTCACCGCCGTAAACGCGCCCTGGTGAATCGAACGCGGATCGCCGAGCGGGAAATGCGAATGTCCGGAAAACACAATCGCCTGCGGATAACGCTCAAGCACGGGAAGAAAGAAATCCGTCCCCCAGCCCTCGTTCTGTCCCGAACCGTAGCAAGTGTTCAGCGGAGGGATATGCATGAAAACAAAAATCGGCTTGCCGGGGAACTTCGCCGCCGCAAACGTCATCTTCTCGTCGAGAAAGCGGCGCGCTTCGAGATTGTGCGGAGTTTCGCGACGTCCGCCCTCGCTGATAGTTATGAACGGATATCCCTTTATTTCGATGTATTGATGCAAAGGCTGTCCCACCGTTTCGAGATACACCTCCGGTCCGTTGGTTTCCGACTTGTCGTGCTGATAACCCATCATAAAATAAACCGCTACGGATTTCGGCACATTCGTCGAATCGCCGAACACGTCGAGCAGCTGTTCGTACTGTTCCCGTTTTCCCCTGTTCGTAAGATCGCCGACCACAAACACGGCATCGGGCAACGGCTGTTTGAAAAGCAGATTCTTCAGCGTTCGCGGAACCTTCACCGCCGCGCCTTCGCCGACATTGTTCTCGAAGTGCGTGTCGGAGATGACCGCAAAGCGCGGCGTTTCGACCTCTCGCGCCTGCGGAAGCGTAGCGACAACGGAATCGTCCGGTGCCGAACTGCTTGCAAAAGCGGCCGACACATTGTTTTTTCGCGCAGAGGCGAACTCGTTGTTTTTCCGCGCAGCGGCGAACTCGGATGTCATCGACATGAACCCGATGCTCAACAGTATCGTTATGATTCTAACCACATACATTTTCATCAATAATTTAACGCCGCAAAGATAAGGGGAAATTAATTTATAATTCATAATTAGATTACCTTTGTTCCCGAAAAATACCCGCACAGAGAGCGGGGAAGCAATGTGTCGGAATAAAAATGAATTGCAGCGATTAAAAACTAATGATACAATGATAAAGAAAGTAATAATACCGAAGATGGTGTTGACGACCGAAGCCTCCGTCAGCGAGGTGAAAATAGGAATGGAAGGAACCGGCGAGGCAAAGATCGACTGGGGCGACGGAGAATGTGAGGATTATCCGCTTTCCTTAAAATCCAGAAAACGCATTTCGCATCAATATGCCGATTCTTCGGATAGCCGCACGATAACGATATCGGGAGTTGACGTCAGCGGTCTGTCGTGCTACGGAAACAAACTGACAGAACTAAATGTCAGCGAAAACAAAAAGCTGTGGAGTCTGAATTGTCGCAAAAACAAGCTGACCAGCCTTGACGTCAACAGAAATATCGAACTGTCGAAACTGAACTGCTCGGAAAACAAACTGACACGTTTGAACGCGGGCGAAAATCCGGAGCTGTTCTATTTGATTTGCTCTGAAAATCAACTGACGAATCTGTATATGGGCAAAGGCTCGTACTGGTGGTATCTGGATTGCTCGAAAAATCAGCTTGCAAATTTGAACATACCCGGAACATCGAGATTTAACTATTTGTTCTGTCAGGATAACAAGCTGGACACTCTGGACGTGCGCAGACATGCGCGGCTGAAAATGCTGGATTGTTCCGGCAACAGGCTGACAGACCTCTATCTGAGAAAAAATACTACGCTGGAGCTGCTGGACTGTTCCGGCAATCAGTTGTCGGTCGAGGCAATGAACGACTTGCTGGACGACTTGCATGAAAATCCGATAGAAATGAAGTTCCCGCCGGATTTTGCCGTCGATCTGAGGCTGGCGTGCATCGCCAACAATCCGGGTACGGACGGATGCAACACGACCGATGCCGTCGAAAAGGGATGGACGATTCGAGCGAATTAAGATTTTTTGCCATATTAAAAAAGTCACTACCTTTGCATCCGCTGTCGCATTAAATAATAATTGACATTTAGCATCTTTTAGTAACTGAAATATTTTGAACTAAAAAAAAGAAGTAAGAAAATGAAAAAAGATAAACATTGCAACAAGAGGAGAGTTTTTGATTCGAAGTCGTTGAAACGTACCGTTTTTAACGATAGACTTACTGTCATTAGCGGTTCCTGCACGCTCTACGAAAGAATTTACACCGTTCACGAAAGGTCGAACGCGATTCGCGGAGGCGTTCATATCGCTCGCGGAGGCGTCTCCGTTGTTCGCGGCGGAGTTCATGCGGTTTGCGGAAGCGCGCACGCGCCCTGCAAGGACATCGCCGCAAATCGCAAAGACATCGCCGCAAATCGCGGAGACATCCCTGCGGTTTGCGGGGGCGTCCCTGCGATTCGCAAGGATGCCCCTGCGGTTTGCGTGGACGTCCACGCAAACCGCAGGGGCATCTCCGCAAATCGCGGGGACGTCCATCAGGTTTGCGGGGGCGTCCCTGCGATTCGCGGGGGCGTCTCTGCAAACCGCAGAGACGTCCCTTCAAGTTGCAGGGGCGTCCTTTCAAATCGCAGTGACATCCTTTCAAATCGTAGAGAATTGTTAAAATGCTACGGCAAGGTAAAACAATTATGAAGTCGTATAAAAAATATATTAATGTTAATGTCTCGCTAAAAAAACTTTTATTGAAATGAAAAAAGATTACATTCCTCATTCTTTCAACGCCACAATCACTTGGATGATTAATTTTCTGGCGTATCTGATTCCCAACCTTCAAAAGTTCGGAATCAGCGAAGATAAACTGACTGTTGTCCGCACACAAATCGACCTCTGCAAGGCGGCTCACGAAAAAGCCGAACATCCTAACGCGGGTAAAGCCGACAGACTCGATCGCAGGGAAAAGGTGAATAATGCCATCAAGGCGATTCGCGCTTTTGTCAACGAACATCTGCGGTACAACAGCGCGGTCGAATCGGACGACAAAGTACTGCTGGGACTGCATGTGCCCGACACTATTCACACGCCTGTCGGCGCGCCTGAAACGTGGCCCGTAGCAACAGTAAGAGATGCCGGTCCCCGTCGCGTTCGCATCGACTATCACGATTCTGTTCTCGTTTCCAGAGCAAAACCCTACGGCGTGCACGGAGCCGAAATACGCCACGCGCTGCTCGACTCGGCGCCGAAAACCATCGACGATATCGTTCATTCGGACTACAGCACCCGTTCGCCGCATATTCTTTCGTTCGACGAAAACGTTCGCGGCAAGACGATTTATCTGTGCCTGCGCTGGGAAAACAATCGCGGCGAAAAGGGACCGTGGGGCGAAATAGTCAAAACTACCGTGCCGTAGAACAGCGGCGCTATTTGTTCGGATTTCTTTAACGATTTAATAAGTAACAGTTATATGGAAAATTATTTGTTTTGGTTGATACCCGCCTGTTCAGTAACGGCGCTGGTATTCGCATTCGTGTTCTTTCGCGGAATGATCCGCGAATCGGAAGGCACTGACACTATGAAACTCATTGCGAGTCACGTTCGCAAGGGCGCCATGGCTTACCTCAGTCAACAGTATAAGGTTGTGATTGCGGTTTTCGTCATACTTCTGGCTGTATTCTCGTTTCTTGCCTACGGACTTGGAGTTCAGAATCCATGGGTTCCGGTCGCCTTTCTCACCGGCGGATTCTTTTCGGGTCTCGCCGGATTCATAGGCATGAAAACCGCAACCTACGCATCCGCAAGAACGGCTAATGCCGCCCGTCGCTCGCTGAACGACGGACTGCAGGTGGCGTTCCGCTCCGGTGCCGTGATGGGACTTGTGGTGGTCGGTCTGGGATTGCTCGACATCTCGCTGTGGTATGTGATTCTCGACAATTTCGCCGACTTCACCGGAAGCAACAAGCTCGTTGTCATCACAACCACAATGCTAACCTTCGGCATGGGAGCTTCGACGCAGGCGCTGTTTGCCCGCGTCGGCGGCGGCATCTATACCAAGGCTGCCGACGTGGGCGCCGATCTCGTGGGCAAGGTGGAAGCCAACATTCCGGAGGACGACCCCCGCAATCCGGCAACAATAGCCGACAACGTGGGCGATAACGTGGGCGACGTTGCCGGCATGGGCGCCGACCTCTACGAATCCTACTGCGGCTCGATCCTCGCCACCGCCGCTCTCGGAGCCTCCGCGTTTCTCGCGAATCCCGAAATGCAACTCAAGGCGGTCATGGCTCCCATGCTGATAGCGGCTGCCGGAATAGTGCTGTCCATCATCGGAATTTTCACGGTCAGAACAAAGGAGGGCGCCGGCATGAAACAGCTGCTGAGTTCTCTGGGTTTCGGCGTCAACATCAGCTCGGTGTTCATCGCCGCCGCAACCTTCGGAATACTCTACGCTCTGGGATTTGAAAACTGGGTCGGAGTGTCGTTCTCGGTAATCGTCGGTCTCGTTGCGGGAATAATCATAGGTCAATCGACGGAGTACTACACTTCGCACTCCTACAATCCGACGCGCAAACTCGCAGGCAGCACGGCAACCGGTCCGGCAACCGTTATCATCTCCGGCATCGGTCTCGGAATGGTTTCGACGGCAATACCGGTGGTGACCATCGCGGTTGCGATAATCATGGCGTTCCTCTGCGCATCCGGATTCAGTCTCGAAAATCTCGGCGCCGGTCTCTACGGAATAGGCATAGCCGCCGTGGGGATGCTCTCCACTCTCGGCATCACTCTCGCCACCGACGCCTACGGTCCGATAGCGGACAATGCGGGCGGAAACGCGGAAATGAGCCGTCTCGAACCGGAAGTGCGCAAACGCACCGACATACTCGACGCTCTCGGCAATACCACCGCGGCAACCGGCAAGGGGTTCGCTATAGGCTCGGCGGCTCTCACGGCTCTGGCTCTTCTCGCCTCGTATATCGAAGAAATAAAAATAGGACTGCTGCATATCGGAACGGAAACTATCGAGGTGGCCGGAAAGGTGATCAAGGTGTCGGAAGCGACTATTTCGGACTTCATGACCTACTACAGCATAGACTTGATGAATCCCAAAGTCCTGATAGGAGTATTCATCGGCGCGATGATGTCGTTCCTGTTCTGCGGACTGACGATGAACGCCGTTGGTCGCGCCGCGCAGAAGATGGTCGAAGAGGTGCGCCGACAGTTCCGCGAAATCAAGGGAATACTCACCGGCGAAGGCACTCCGGATTATGCCCGCTGTGTCGAAATATCGACTAAGGGCGCTCAACGCGAAATGTTGCTCCCGTCGATATTCGCGATAGTCACTCCTGTTGCTATCGGACTGATTCTCGGTGTAGCCGGCGTAATGGGACTGCTTATAGGCGGACTGAGTTCGGGCTTCGTTCTCGCAGTGTTCATGGCGAACGCCGGCGGCGCTTGGGACAATGCAAAGAAATATGTGGAGGAAGGAAACTTCGGCGGCAAAGGTTCGGAAAATCATAAGGCGGCAGTAGTCGGCGATACCGTCGGCGACCCGTTTAAGGATACTTCGGGACCCAGCCTCAATATACTTGTGAAACTTATGTCGATGGTGTCGATAGTGATGGCGGGAGTTACGTGCGCGTATCATCTGCTATAATGATTATTTGAATTAGCTAAAATACTTCTTTTTACATCAGTCCCTCGTCCAGCTTAAAACTCGACGGGGGACTTTCTTAATTATGAATTATGAATTATGAATTATGAATTGCCTGTCGGAAAGTCGGAGAGTTCATAAGAATTAAGAATTAAGAATTAAAAATTAAGAATTGCCTGTCGGAAAGTCGGAGAGTTCATAAGAATTAAGAATTAAAAATTAAGAATTAAGAATTGCCTGTCGGAAAGTCGGAAAGTTCATAAGAATTAAGAATTAAGAATTAAGAACTCCAGAAGTGGGAAATACTTCACGTCTAATATATACTGCTTTATAAAAATGGTTCTACTGGGAATTGGGTGGAAAAAGTTTGCGTGTTTTTTCACCGCGTTGCGGTGTTTTTGTAACGCAAAGGGCGCAAGGGCTTCGCGTCATTTGCGAAAAGAGCCGGCTGCCGGTCTTGATCCGCAACCTCCAATGACCTTGCGCAAAGGACGCGAAGCCCCTGCGTCCTCTGCGAAGCCTCCGCGCCCCTTGCGGTAAAAAAACACCGCGACGCGGCGAATAACCGCAATAAGAGAATAAGGGTGAATATATGCTGTCCGGGCTACTAAGGGCACTTTGAAAAATAAGGGTTTTATGGCTTTTCCGCACAATTCCCAGTAGAACCAAAATTTATGTAAATTTGCACTTGATATAACTTTAAAAAATAGAAGGATGAAAAACATTATGATCAAACTGCTGTTTGTTGTCTGCTGTTTGTGCAGCCAAAATATACTTGCCCAAAACCTCCGTTTTTACGATTCGCGCCAACTGACCTGCAATCTGTTTACGTCCATTTGTCAGGATACCGAAGGGTATATTTGGGTGGGGACTGAATACGGATTGAACCGCTTCAACGGCATTCAGTTTGCACATTATTATAATGTACCGGAAGACAGCGCTTCGCTGCTGCACAATTCGGTACGCTGCTTAATGCTCGACCGCGGCGGAGTTCTGTGGGTAGGTTTTGTCAATGGCTTGCAGTATTATTGTCCCGACGGGAATACTTTCTGTACAATTCAGTTTGAAAATGACGTTGCGCCTCATATTGTCGGCATCGTACAACTCAAATCGGGCGAAATCTGGGTTACAACTTCGGGTTATGGCGTTTGCCGTGTCGATGTTGCGCAAAAAAAGGCATATCGCATAACAGATATTCCACATCTTACCGATTTCCACTATTTCGGCTATCTGTACGAAGACAGCGAGGGAGTGCAATGGTTTGGCATTTACAACACCGGTTTGTTGCAATATAATCCCGCGACAGGCAAAAGCAAACTGCATACGCGCAACGAGTTATCCGGAGGCAGCGTTATAAGCGCAATACTTGAGGATAATCAAGCTAACTTGCTTGTTGCAACAAGTACAACGGTATTCAGGTTCGACCGCCAAACCGACAGTTTCCA